>JAUIKU010000221.1 GCA_030430675.1 Bacteroidia bacterium
CCCACGGATTGACGTAATGATAGCAGCCCGGCATTTACAAAGCTTACGATCATTACCGTGGTGGCTGAAGAACTTTGTATGAGTGCAGTAGTCAGAAATCCAGTAAATACCCCGCTTACCCTGTTATTCGTCATGGCGCGCAGTATGGATTTCATTTTTTCACCAGCTACTTTCTGGATCCCCTCGCTCATGATCATCATTCCGTAGATGAATAATCCCAGCGCTCCTACAACCTTAAACAGATTTAATATAATGCCACCCATGTAATTAACAATAGATTCGAAATCTGCTAAAATTAAACCACTTCAGTGCATTCTTCTATGTTAAATAATTGTTAACAAGCTGGTATTCAATAAGCAACTTTTCTATTCTATATAATTTTGAACCCATTGTATATTTTTCGATATATTTAGACTAAAAGACCATCGGATAATTGAAACTCAAAAAAGCCACTAACCTGTTCCATATAGACCGCATGATAGATCATCTGGTTGGTTTTGTGGAGACCAGACTGGAAATTCTGAAACTGGATTTCAAAGAGGAATCTGTAAGGGTTATTGCCAAATTGCTGACAGCAGCGGTTATCGCTCTTTTCAGTCTGCTTTTTTTTATTTTTTTCAGTGTAATGCTGGCGATAATCATAAACCAGGCTACCAATAGCGCTTACATGGGATATGCAGTGCTGGCAGCTTTCTTTTTGCTATTGCTTATCAGTGTTTTAATAATCAAGCAAACCGGATGGTATCACAGCAAAATAACTGCCATTACCGATCAATTAGTGGAAGATAATAACGAAAACGAAGATGAAAGAAGTCCAGAAGTCACAACTAATAGCCAACAAGAAGAAGGAACTGTACAATAAATCGGATCAGTTTAGGTCAGCGGTAACCTCGGATATCAATCAGTTGAAATTTGATATTGCGCGGATTGGCAGGAATTTTCTCATCATTGGCGGGTCCTTGTATGTAGCATATAAATTATCAAAACTAATTACCGGTTCGTCTTCTGATTCCCAGGAGGAACAGCCCCAAAAACTTGTCAGTAGCCGGGAGACCTCAACTATGGCTGCCAAAATAAAGGAGCAGATTGCTTTATTTTTGCTAGCTTTGGCTTTTAGGAAGTTGAAAGAATTTGTGCAGGAAAACCGCTCCGGTAAAGATGAACAAGAAGATTCTACAGACGCTGGTTGAAAGAAAATCATCCGGTTTAAAATCTTTTGCATTATTGATCGATCCTGATAAGGTCAGGGATTCGGGTGAACTGGTTAAACTAATCAATATTGCAGTTGAGAATAAGGTAAATTTCTTTTTTGTAGGCGGCAGTCTGCTTACCGGCAACAACCTTCATCATGTAATAGAGTTGGTAAAGCGAAACAGCCAGCTCCCGGTGGTATTATTCCCCGGCAGTACCATGCACATTGATGTTTCGGCGGATGCGGTGCTTTTTCTCTCCTTGATTTCGGGAAGAAACCCCGAATTGTTGATTGGCCAACAGGTGATTGCCGCCCCCATTTTGAAACGCAGTAGCCTGGAAATTCTGCCAACCGGTTATTTATTGATCGATGCCGATAATCATACCACGGTTTCCTATATGAGCAATACCACACCAATCCCTGCAGATAAGCATTCTGTGGCGGTTTGTACTGCTATGGCAGGAGAGATGCTGGGGTTGAAGCTGATCTATATGGATGCCGGCAGCGGGGCCAGGTTTCCTATAAGCCCCAGGATGATTGCGGCGGTAAGGCGGTCCATTGAAATCCCGCTAATCGTGGGCGGAGGCATTAATTCCGTGGATAAAGCTTTGGCCAGCCTCAGGGCTGGAGCAGATATGCTGGTTGTTGGCAATGGAATAGAAGAAAACCCCAATCTACTGATTGAGGTTTCTGATGCAATCAACAACTTAAATCAGGAATTAGACATTCATTAGGCTTTCCCTGCGGCGCATTTTTCCGGCGGGAATACCAAACATCATTTTAAACCTGCGGCAAAAGTATGCGGTATCCTTGTACCCCACTTCCTTTCCGATATCTCGGATACTTTTCTTGGTAGTACGCAACAGATTTACCGCCTTTTCCATTCTCTGGTACTCGATGTAGTCCTGAGGGTTGATACCGGTCAGCATTTTGAAGTACTGCCCCACATAATCCTCCGAAACATTGGCCACACTGGCCAGGGTCTTATTGGACAGATCACCACCCAGGTGATGTTTAATGTATCCGAAAATATCGATCAACCTGGGATCCTTGAAATAGGTGGAATTTGTGGCCAATTGTTCCACGAATAATCCGTTGCTCAGTATGTGCCGTATAATTTCAACCACCAGATAGTCTGTATTGATCTTGACAATACGTCCTTTACCGGGTTTTTCAGAGGTGTTTTCACTGAGTACTACTTTGATCAGGGTATTGATCAAACTATTACCACTGATTACAAATGCAGGTAAGTCCAACGAGGCAAAGAAATTAACGGAATCAAAAACCTTGGCTTCAAAATTTATGAAACTAAAGCTTTCATCCGTGGTTCCCTGGCTATGGGAGTACGACTGAAAATACACCTCCTTGTTGTTTATGAAATCGTCGTTGGTAAGTGTTACGGGATTACCTGTTCCATAGGTAAGAGAGACACTTTTCCCTCCGGGAACAAACAATACTTCCCCCTCTTTCACAGCTTCACCATCACCTCCGAATCTAATCGAACCCTTGTTCAAAAGTACAATTGTATTTTCAACATCGTAGAAATTTGCAATTGTAACCGGTTTTAAAATCCTGATATTATTGGCCTTTATGAACCGTACACTCAAGGATTCGATTATCTTATTATAATCTTCCATGGGCTAAACATTAATCCAAAATATAAATATTACTAAGTATATTTGGACAAAAGTAATACATATCTTTGAATTATACAAATAATAAGTAATTATTTATAATTTCTGCTAATTGCGCGGCTGGCTGAATGCACAAATTTAACTGTTAGAACTTACAATTTAATAAGTTCCCGCGATATTACAATTTTTTGGATTTCAGATGTTCCTTCGTAGATCTGAGTGATCTTGGCATCTCTCATTAAACGCTCCACATGGTACTCTTTGACATACCCGTAACCTCCGTGAATTTGCACCGCTTCCACAGTCACATCCATAGCTGTTTCCGACGCGTAAAGTTTGGCCATGGCACTGGTTTTGGCATAGGCTTTTTTATGATCTTTTTCCCAGGCTGCCTGCAAACAAAGTAACCTGGCGGCATCGATTCGGGTGGCCATATCGGCCAGTTTGAATTGTATGGCCTGGTGCTTGGCAATTTCCACTCCGAATGCCTTGCGTTCTTTGGCATAGTCCAGTGACCTTTCATAGGCACCGGCGGCAATGCCCAATGCCTGGGAGGCTATTCCGATTCTTCCGGCGTTCAGGGTCTCCATGGCGAATGTGAATCCGAACCCATCCTCTCCTATGCGATTACTCTTGGGCACCCTGACATCGCTGAACATCAACGAATGGGTGTCTGATCCCCGAATACCCAATTTATCCTCTTTTTTTCCCACCCTGAAACCATCCATATCCTTCTCCACAATCAAAGCATTAATGCCATGATGCTTCTTGTCAGGATCGGTTTGGGCCATTACCAGGTAAACAGAAGCACTGTTGCCATTGGTAATCCAGTTCTTGGTACCGTTAAGTAAGTAGTAATCTCCTTTGTCTTCGGCCAAAGTTCTCTGTGAGGTGGCATCGGAGCCTGCCTCAGGCTCTGAAAGGCAGAAAGCGCCAATAATCTCCCCCCTGGCTAAAGGCTTGAGGAACTTTTCTTTCTGTGCTTCTGTGCCGTATTTTTCCAGGCCATAACACACCAGGCTGTTGTTCACCGACATGATCACTGAGGCAGAGGCATCGATCTTGGAGATTTCTTCCATGGCGAGCACATAGGATATGGTATCCATACCACCGCCATGGTATTTGGGATCCACCATCATACCCAGGAATCCCAGTTCTCCCATCTTTTTGACCTGTTCTGCCGGAAACCTTTGATGGATGTCCCGTTCAATAACTCCTGGTAATAACTCTGTTTCCGCAAACTCACGTGCGGCATCCCGTACTGCCAGGTGTTCTTCTCTCAGTTCGAAATCCATGTGAATCTACCTGCGATTCAAAAATATGGCAAGATAATAAAGCAGGGTAGCTAGTGAACCAATGGCTGCTACCACATAGGTTCTGGCCGCCCATTTCAGGGCATCTTTCGCCGCCGCATGCTCCTGACTGGTTACTATTCCCTTTCTGTCAATCCAGGCCAATGCCCGTTTGCTGGCATCGTATTCCACCGGTAAGGTAATAAAACTGAATAGTGTGGTGGTGGCAAACATCAATATACCAATCAGTAACAATTGAGGAAAGGTATTGATCATAAGGATACCAGCCAGCAATATCCATTGCATCCATCTCGAGCTGACACTTACTACCGGAACCAGCTTGGATCTCATAGTGAGCCAACTGTAGGCAGTGGCATGCTGTACCGCATGCCCGCATTCGTGAGCAGCTACCGCGGTGGCAGCGGCATTTCTGGCGCCGTAAACCACATCACTCAGGTTCACCGTTTTAGTTACCGGGTTATAATGATCGGTAAGCTGGCCCCGTACCGAAACTACCTTTACATCGTTGATGCCGTGATCTGCCAGCATCATTTCCGCTACGTCCTTTCCACTTAAATTTGCCCGCAAAGGAGTCTGTGAGTATTTTTTGAATTTACTTTTGAGGCGGTAGCTGACCATCCAGCTTACCCCCATTACTATTGCAAATATTACATATATTCCACCCATGATTAAATGCTATTTCTGGTTAATGTTACTACTTATCTGTAATACGTAATTTAAAAAAATAATTCCAACTCTGTTTATAAATTGGCCTTTCCAGGATTCGGATGTTTTTTTCCTATAGAAACTAATAGTAAGACCGATAAAAGGCCGGTTAATAGTATCATCACCATCTGTGAGGAATGGAGCAAGAAAGCGAACGAAAGCCCGTCTTCTTTGCTCACTCCATAATAGATCAACAATCCCGATACCAGGAGGTGAAAAGCCCCAATTCCCCCCTGTACTGGCGCCGACATGGCCAGCCCTCCCATCACTAGCAATGCCAAACCGGCCTTCCAGTCAAGGTGAGCGGTGGCCTCCATGGCAAAAATCACCACGTAGCTCATGAAATAGTATAACACCCAAATACTTACAGTTGCCAGCCAAAACTTCCATGGATTAGACAGCCTGGTAATGCTGATAATGCCCTGCCAGGTTTGATAGGCCAGGCTTTTTAGCTTGCCCCACCAGCTGCTGTTTACAACTTTTCGTCTGAACAAACCCCACAGCAGTATGAGGACAGAGACAAGGATCACAACCGATAGCACCAGGTATTGGATATTTGAAAAGAGCCCTGAGAGTTTTTCAGCGAATACTGATTTGAAAAACTCATTCAGTTTCTCAAATTCAATGGCTAGAGTAATACCGGTAATCATTAACAGTGACACCACATCAACAATCCGCTCACTAACTACAGTACCTAAGGAGGAGGTTACCGGGATATTGTCTGTCCTCTTTAATATCAGGCATCGGCTCAATTCCCCTAAACGGGGAATGGCCAGGTTCACCAGGTACCCGATTAACAAGGCCATCATGGAACGTAGGAGGGTTGGGTGATTACCAGTAGTTTCCAGAAGTAATTTCCAGCGGTAAGCCCTAACCAAATGTGCAAGAATACCAATGAACAATGACAATACCACCCAGGAATAATTCACAAAACGCAGGCGATACAGCGTATCTGCGAATCCATCTTTGTACAGGTACCAGAAGAGCAAAAGCGCCAGTCCCAGTGAGACACCCACCTTTACCATTGTAGATATACTGCTTGAAATTCTGGGAGCCATCAGTGCCTTGAATTAAAATACCTCCAGGTTGTCGATCAGACGCACTTCTCCCAGAAATGCCGCCAGGCATATACGAAGTGGTTCGCTTCCCAGGGGGCTGACAGGTTTATCGAGACCTTGGGATCGCACAACTTCCAGATACTCCAGCCGGATCTGTTTGAATTGCTCCAGGTGACTGATTCCTGCATCCCGGGCCGAATGCAGAGGCTGGCGTTTCTCTAAGGAGGACTTAACCAGTTGCATTGCCTGGAATAACTCCTTAGCCACAGATCGAAATTCCGGATGGAGCCTTTGATTTCGGGAGCTCAATGCCAAACCGTCCTCTTCTCTAACCACCGGTACCCCTATCACCTCCAACGGAAAACTGAGTTCGTTTACCAGTCGCTTTATTATCACCAGTTGCTGCCAGTCTTTTTCTCCAAAATAAGCCCGGGTAGGTTGTACCATGTTAAACAATTTGGAAACCACCAGTGCCACTCCTTTGAAATGGCCAGGGCGATGTTGCCCTTCCATTATGTGCTCCAGATCACCAAAATCGATAGAGATTTGAGGCTTGCTGGGATACATCACCTGGTCTGTCGGACAAAAAACTGCATTGCATTGAAGTTTCTCAAGTATTTCGAGATCCTGGTCCAGGTTCCGGGGATAATTGATAAGGTCTTGCCGGTCATTGAATTGGACGGGATTTACATAAATACTGCAAACCGTTAAATGGTTGGATTTCAAGGAATGCCTGACCAATTCCTCATGACCTTGGTGCAGTGCTCCCATGGTAGGAACCAGCCCTATGGATTTGCCTTGATTTCGTTGTTCAGAAATGAATGACGCCAGTGGTTCTGGGGTGGAGAAGATTTGCATTAATGGCCCGATTACCCTAATACTGCAGGGGCGAAACTACTGGTAAAAACGCAAATAATCTTGAAATACGGCAATAATTTTGTAATTTTGTAGTCCCGTAATCAGTTCTTTATCAAAAAACATCAACTATGTCAAAACTTCGAATACTCTATGTAGCCAGTGAAATAAATCCATTTCTTCAAACTTCAGAAGTAGCTGATTTTGTAAGGAGTTTACCTCAGGGTATGCAGGAGAGAGGAATGGAGATCCGGATATTAGTTCCCCGTTTTGGAATTATTAATGAAAGGAAAAACAGGCTGCATGAAGTGGTAAGGCTTTCTGGCATCAACATCGCTGTTGGAGAAGAGGAAAAGCCGTTGGTTATTAAAGTAGCCTCCATACCCAATGCCAAATTACAGGTCTATTTTATTGATAATGAAGACTATTTTCACCGGAAGTCAGTCTTCTTTGACAAGGAAGACAAGTTTTATGAGGATAACGATGAGCGTGCCATATTCTTCTGCAAAGGGGTTATCGAGACGGTCAAAAAATTGGGTTGGGCTCCTGACATAGTTCACTGTAACGACTGGATCACCAGCCTGATCCCTATGTACCTGAAGACAACATATAAAAACGATCCTATATTTCAGAATGCCAAATGCGTTTTTACCGTTTATGACAACGGATTTAACCATAAGTTCGATCAGGGCATGATTGAAAAAGTGAAGATGCTGGATATTGAGGATAGCATGTTGGCTAATTTAAA
>JAUIKU010000222.1 GCA_030430675.1 Bacteroidia bacterium
ATCATTTACTGAAAGAATAAAACTATCAAACCCGGGCCAGGTGGGCGGTGCGACCGCAACTGAATATTTGACCTCAGGCATTTCATCAGCTAGTACTTCGGCTACCGGACCAGAAGTCTGGCCGGCTACTCCGCTCTCCTTTCCCGTTTCCATTACCAGGTATAGTTGATCGTCATATTTATGAAACTTATCAATGCCTAGCTCATCATTCACCCAGAGGTTAATTAACAGGATGCAAGCCAGTGCCGACGACAACCCAGCCAAATTGATCAGGGAAGTAGTTTTGTGCCGGAGAAAACTGCGAAATATAAGTACCAAATTACGTTGCAGCATACTCGGAAGATTTAAACAATGGTTAAGACTACCGACTGATTTCAATAAGTGTGCCACCAGAGAAAATATCCATAACGGGGTATTTCGGGCCCATACTATGTCCGCCAACGCACTATTATGTGCGAAAACGTGCAAGGACAGTTAATGCCTTCTCCGTTTTGAGCTTCTTTGAAGATGAGACGAACACATAGTTATCAAACCTTCACAGGTCCAGTTGTTCTGTGTGCGACTTTCTCAGGAATAACTTGCTCATTTAGAGCTGTTTGAAATCTATTAACTTTAGCATGAATGTCCTTTTTGAAACCTTCATCGTTAATCGCTCCGTTCTTGAAATTGTGGTAGAATGAGGGCAAAGAAAAGGTATCGGTGATGTGGGCTCCCAGAAATGGGAAATAAGCGCTGGCAGACTGAAGTACGGTGGTTCCTCCTCTTCCGCCGGGAGAGGTGGCCATGAGCAGCATGGGTTTTTCGCTCCAAATTTTCATTTCTATTCGGGATAACCAATCGATAGCGTTCTTGAAGACTGCTGCATAAGACCCGTTATGCTCTGCCAGCGATACTATAAAACCATCAGCACTTTTTAATACCTCCTTAAGTCTTTTAACATTGGTTGGTATCCCATTTTCTGCTTCATAGTCCACACCGAATATGGGCAGTACGTAATCATTCAGGTCCAGATAGATTATTTCCAAGTCTTCCAGTAAGTTCGAAGCATACTCAACGAGCATCTTATTGATGGAATTTTGACTGTTGCTCCCGGCTATGGTGATTATTCTTTTCATGATTTTTACTTTTTAGAGATTAAACTATCAATCGACCATTGGCCGCTTCCGTTGACCATAATGGTTGATGCAAGGCCTATCACTAACAATGAGTATTCGTAACCCTCACCTGCCTGATTTCCTAACCAATTCATAAAGAACCCGTGGTCCAGTTGAGTAGTAATTATGATACCGATAAACATCCCGGCAATTGACAACGCCCACAGCCGGCTCAGGAATCCGAGAAGTAATGATACAGAGCCAAAGAACTCAATCATGATCACTGAAAAGGCCACTATGGCGGGCAATCCCATTTGAGTGGTTAGAAAGTCGATGGTGGCCGAGAATCCGTACCCTCCGAATAGTCCCAACAGCTTCTGTGCACCATGGGGAAATAGTACCAGCCCCAGCGTTACCCGGGCAATGGTGAACCCAATATTTGAGTTAGTTGTTAACATTGTTTTTATAGAATTTTTCATGCGTTTATTTATTTAGTTGTTTTTATAGAATCGTGCGGTAGTAGCATCCGAAGGAAAATTCTTCCAGGGGTTCCGGACCGTATTGGTCAAAGTCTGCCCCGACACCAAATTGATGACCTTTAATAGAGATACCTGCTCGTAATTGCTGAAAGCTCCTGGAATGGCGCTCGAATTTGTCCCAAACGGTCAAAAACTGACCATTGAGCCATATTGAGATTTTGTCGTTGACAGGTGTATTAAACTGGAATTGAGAAAAGGCTTCAGCATAACCTTTTTTTGTTTGTTGATAGTGCCCCACTGTGGGCATTACCACCACCAATAACCTGGAACTCTTCAGGGTGAATTTTGTCGACAAGCGTTGTGCATAGCCCGCGATACTATTGTAGTATAATGAGGGGCCAATTGAAATGCTCTGGTTAATGTTCCAGAATAATGTCGGTTGTACACCTACCTCATCAAAATCTTCACTTTCGGCTTCATGGAATTTTTGAAAAAATGCCAGGGTACCAATACTGAGGGTTTGGCTCTTATTAATGGGGTAACTGGAGTACAGGGTAAAATCCGTTTTGTGTACTCCGGTAAACTGTTCTACCTGTGTGAATTGCGCAGGTGATGTATGGGCAAATCCAAGAACTAATACTGAGGTGATTATTACTATTTTCTTCATGTGTCAAAATTCCCGCGGGAACACATGAAAAAAAATAATGTAGTTTAAGAGTTTGGCCTTCTATTAACTTTTGAAACCAACATACTCATAAACTCAGGGGTTATTCCAATATAACCCGCCAGGTCCTTTTGTGATATTCTCCTGACAATATGAGGGTACTTCTTCTTAAAATATAGATACCTTTCCTCTGCGGTCAGGGATATTCCCTGATTGCTTCGCTTTATGTAGCTGATCAATGACCTCTGATACAAGATGCGGTAAAACCGTTCAAATTTTGGGATTTCTTTGAAAAGTAAGTCGAAGTTTGTTCTGGAAATAGCCAGAATTTCTGTGTCTTCTATCGCCCTGATAAAGTAATTGGAGGGCTCTTTGGCCATAAAGCTTGCTATGTCACCGGTCCAGAAATCTTCAACGGCAAACATTGAAATATGTGGTACCCCTTCAAGATCTAACGTATAAACTTTTAAACATCCTTTGGCTATGAAATACTCATATTTAGCGATTTCACCTGCTTGCATTAAGAAGTCTTTCTTCTTTACATGGATGTTGGTAAGCAATGAAAGGTACTGCTGTTTTTCAAGCTCGGTCAAATCAATGAACCTGCTAACGTTTTCAATTATAAGCTTTTGTGAGTCCTCCAAAATTTGTCTTAGCCACCGGTAGCCGGAGGCTTATTCTAAACGCGTTTGCTACTAAATCTTCCTTCTGTGCCAGGCCTGGTTTCCCAGAATGCCAAGATATTCCGTTTCGATAGGATTGTCAATACTCCGCTGTGAACGAGTTAAACATTGAGCTAACAATTTGCCTGGGATCGCCATCGGATAGACTTTCGAATGAAATGTACCCCCGGTAGTCTTGGTTCTTCAATATTGTGGCTATTCTTTTCATATCCACCGGTGTTCTTTTGCCACCCGGATATACGTATTCCTTAATGAACCAATAATCCGCATAGGGAGCGAGTTTTTCAATTTCACGGTAGGTATCCCCGTGGTGAAGACTGCCTATGTCCAGAATTAAACCGAACCATTCGGAATCCACTCTTTTAAGTATGTCGATAATTTCATCGCTGTGAAACAAAAACTCGTGGTGGTTTTGTAGCGCCACCAAAACACCCGTCTCTTCACCATAACCTGCGCAGGCTTTGTACTCGTCGACAAGCCATTCCTTTACTTCATCTTTGGTGAATCCGTCATACGCGTGCCTTCCGGTAAATACCCTCATAATTGACGCCCCCAAACCAGATGAAACCGCCAGCCATTTTCTGATGGTGTCTCTGTCAGCTTTACGAGAATTTGCGTCCGGGTTGACAAAGTCATTCCTGACCCCGGTCCAGCTGATATTCAGTCCAAGTTCCAGCGCCTTACGTTTCAGGCCAAAAAGTTCACTATCCGGTGGGATTTCAGGGTATGAAGAGAAATAATATCCCGTCAGATCTACCGCATCCAGTCCAATATCTGCAGCGAATTCCATCATATCAAAAAATGACATCTCCCCGCTTCTCAACTGGGAATTAAAGGAGTATGCATTCACGCTGTATTGTAATCTGGTTTGGGCCGTAGCTTCCTTTCTAGAGCCAGCGGTTAGGGTATGTGCACCCAGTAAAACCGGAGCCAGTGCCAGTTTACCAAGTACGCTTCTTCTGATCTTATCCATTATCTGCCGTAATTATGTTCTTACAAATAAGCATACAATTGTCCCATTAATCCCATACCCATTTGGGAAATGACCCGGTAATCACTGTGCTGCAGTGCTTCTCCTCCCCGGTTACTTTGGGCAACCCCCGATAGCAACCCATCCGGAGTTAGATAGGGGAACAATCCCTGCCAGGTTTTTTCGGTGTTCTTCTTTAGTGTATGCGGTAAAAACCCCTCATGAATTCCGGCAGCTATTGCGGCACTAATTCCTGCGGAACCAGAGGTATCCGCAATAGTATTTTGGTTGTCCAGAAAGCAATTCCACAGCCCGCTTTCTTTTTGGTAGGACAGCACAAACCCGGCAACTCTGTTCAACTCCTCTATCAGATCATCGATATTCTCCCGATCCTTTAAAAGGCCCATGGTACGCACCATCCCCAGCATATACCAGCTGAGTCCCCTGGCCCAGTTTTTATAGGTCCTGTTATTATCATTGGGATAGTAGCGAAGATAATTATTGCCTTCATAAACCAGCTTTTCTCGTATCCTCAGTTGCTGTAGGGCCATTTTGGCCAGGTCACTGCGATTCCAGGTATTTGCCAGCACTGCCATGGGATAAGCAATGGTATATGATCCTTCCGCGGTAATGGAATAATCCACAATAGCCCCCGTCTCATTGCGGCGTTCCTGCCAAAATTTTTCCACCTTCTTTAAAACCGGGTGATCGGGATATAAACGGGCCACTATGGCAAATGGCAAAGTGGATTCAATATCGGTAATGGTATTATCTGCTATTCTTCCTTTGGGGTCTTCATGTATAAGGTTCCCCTGATCGTCAAAAAACAATTTCAGGTGGGCTTTAATGGTATCCAGTGCTTCCGGGCTATTTTTCTGGGTATGTATTTGCCATAATCCATCCAGCACGCATCCTTCCATCCAGTCAAACGGTTGTAATGAACCAAGTGACAGCAATCGATCGAGATATGCGGCCTGTGGGTTTTTGTTCTTTTCATTTACCTGTAAAATATGAGGAAGCAATACGCCGCTTCCATCCTCAGCATGAGCATCCCCAAAGAAATATATGGCTTCCTCACCCTTTACCAATTTTAGCTGAAGACCTTTTTCCTGTACCACAGCAAGGTGTTCTGTTCCAATGTCCAGTTGAGTAGTCTGCAATATCGGCGCATACCTGCAGTCCAGTATACCCAGTTCCCTATCTGTTCCGGGGATACTCACTGCTACCGCTTTTTCTTCCCTGCTGTCCGCGGCGGTAGTTAATCTCAATTTCAAGCCCTTACATTTAGGGTTCAGTTTGCCATTCAACTTCAATACCGCAGAGGCTTCCGTCTTATCAACTCCAAAATAATCCCACTGAAAGGGCACTCTCTGCGGAGATGGCGGAGATACTGCATCTGCTGAAGTCACCTTCAATGGTATATATTCATAAGGAATATTTGAAAACCTGCCGTGGTTGAAAGACGGGTACGGTTTTACAAATGGCAGGGAGCACCCCACCGTAAGATATTTGAAGCTTTCTCTTCTATTCAATTTTTTAGCATTTATCAGATAGGATTGGTGTGAATCAACCTATATCATATCAAAATTTGCAATCTTTTGCCAGGATGACAATTTACACATGTATCTTATATTCTTATCTTCGATGCCAGTAAATGATGGCAAATCAGATAAATGGGAAGATACCATGAAGATAAAGAATCTTAGGTGGATCATTGTAGCGCTGTTGTTCGTAGCAACCGGCCTGAGCTTTATGGACCGGCAGGTACTGTCGCTGGCGATAATCAAGATCAAGGAGGAGTTTCTGATCACCGATATGGAATACGGCTGGGTGAATACCGCTTTTCTGTGCAGCTATGCCATTATGTTCACACTCGGTGGCTGGCTTATCGACCGGTACGGAACCCGGGCGGGACTGGCGGTCTCGGTAGGGTTATGGTCATTGGCCAGCAGTTTGCATGGCCTTACCCAGAACGTATGGCAGCTTGGTGTCAGCAGGTTTTTTCTGGGGTTGGGAGAAGGTGGTGCTTTCCCGGGTGCCGCAAAAGGAGTAACCGAATGGTTCCCCCAGAAACAGCGCGGAGCTGCTATGGGGATCGCCATTGGAGGTGCCGCCCTGGGTGCGGTGATCGCTCCGCCATTAACTGTTTACCTCACTTCCCTGTTCGGATGGCGTGGCACCTTTGTGGTCACCGGGATTATTGGCGGGGTATGGGTGCTGGTCTGGTTGTTGTTTTTTCGAAAACCGCAGCGATCCAAACTGGTTACAGCGCAGGAATTGGCCTTAATTACCGGTGATACCAGCGGAGAGCAGGTTAAAAGTAAGCCACTTCCATTCAGGGTCATCCTCCGCACCAAGGAGGCCTGGGGACTGATCATTATGCGGTTCCTGCTGGATCCGGTGTTTTACTTCATCATGTTCTGGATACCGAAATACCTGAGCGAAGTCAGGTCTGTTTCATTTGAGCGTATCGGCGAACTCTTCTGGATCCCCTTCCTGGCCTTGGGTATTTCAAACGTGCTGGGTGGATTGCTTTCCGACAAGCTTATTGCTTCAGGAGTTTCCGTAAATAAGGCACGCAAAACCATCATGGGAATTGCCGCCGTGCTTACGGTATTTACCGCCTTAACCCCGGTGGTTTCTACGGTGGAACTGGCGATTTTTCTCATTACCTTATTTATGTTTGCCCATGGCTTATGGATAACCAATTACATAACAGTTACCAGTGAGGTTTTTGGTAAAAACGGCACTTCCACGGTGGTAGGCATTGCCGGTACTGCCGGGGCCATTGCGGGAATGGTTATTAATCCGCTTATTGGTAAAGTAGTGGAGGGTTTTTCCTACACCCCATTATGGGTAGTTGCCGGGATGCTATACCCAATTGGTTTTGCAGTGCTGCTCATAACCATACCCAAAATTAGAGAGATAAAAATTAACACTATAGATTAAAAGATTTTAGCATGACAAACACAAAGATTTCCCGCAGAAAACCACTACAGGCCAGGATTGGCGTATTTGGGGTGGGTTATTGGAAGTACTGGGAGCAATTCGAGGGACTGCTGGAAGAACTGCATGCCAAACAGGATAAGCTTATCGAGAAGTTAGCTGCTTTCGAAGTGGAAGTGATAGATTTTGGTATGGTGGATGACGCCGAGAGTGCCTATGCCCTGGTGCCTAAGTTGAAAGCAGCCAACCTGGATTTAATCTTTTGTGATATGGTCACCTATGCCACTTCGGCGACTTTTGGAACCATTATTCGCAATATGGATATTCCCATTGTGATGCTGGCGCTTCAGCCCCTGAAAGCAATGGATTACAGCAAAGCCACTACCTATATGCAGCTGTGTAACGATGATTTTTGTTCCGTTCCCGAGTTTGCCGGAGTAGCCATAAGGATGGGTAAAAAAGTGCCTGAAGTAGTTATCGGTACCCTGGACGATGATCCTGAAGCAGATGCTGAAATTGGCAGGTATTGTCAGATCGCCAAAGTGCTGCATGACCTGAAGAATGCCCGCATCGGACATTTTGGTCATCCTATTGAGGCCATGCTCGATATGCATTCAGATCCTACC
>JAUIKU010000223.1 GCA_030430675.1 Bacteroidia bacterium
AAGTCCCAGTAGTATTGCCACTTTTTATCAGGTGCTTCCAGGATAGTCTCGTTGCTGCCCACTCCGGCATTGTTGATAAGGATGTCTATCCCCTGATACAGCTGCTCAATCCGACCAACCAGGTTAAGAATATCTTCATTATTGCTGACATCTGCTGGTATTCCAGTAACCTCTACCGAATACTCCTGCTCCAAATCAACAGCCACCTGGTTCAATCTCTCTCGATCCCTGGCACATAGTACCAAATGTACACCCTCGGAAGCAAGGGCATGAGCCACAGCCAGGCCGATTCCTACACTGCCACCGGTTATTACTGCGATTTTATCTTTCAGATGAAGGTCCATATACTTACTTGGGTTTACTCAAAGCAAGTAGGCAAATTTGGATCTGAATTCAAAACTTGATCTAACACTCCGAGAACGATTGCCAATAAAAAAGACCGGAGTAATGGTTAATTCTTAATGGTCAATTGGTTTTTCTTAACCCCAGGTGACAACCTTCAATACAAAACCTGAAGAAAAGCTTTACCGTTCCGTCTTCCTGATGTTCAACTATGTAGCTATGCTCCAGTTGATCTATGTCCACATCCTTGGACGGTCTGCTCTTAAAGAGCGCCAGTATCTCCCGGTCCTGATCCGGTATTATAGCGAAATAACGATATGTTTCAAGTTGCTGGATATTGGATGCAAACCGGCCATCCGAAGCCATCACCATGGTTTGTGCCGGAGTTTCACTTACCGGGTCTACAATATAGCCGCTGCCCGGTGAATATCCGCGTTCAAAGAGCGTCCAACTGCCAATGAGCTCATTATTCGGGTTTACACAACACAAGTCATCATCACCGCAGGCGGGAAAAATTAACAATAATATCCAGGGAAAATATTTTCTCATCTCCTTTAGGTATTCAAATGCTACAACGTCTTTCTCTATTAGACACGTTTTGTGCATCAAAGGTTGGAAGGTTAACAATTATTTGTCTGCCTCCAGTGAATCAATCAGTGCTCTGAACTTTTCAATCCTCCTGGGTGCTGCGATCTCTATGCTATACTCAGAGGGACTGGTCCCCATTAAAACAGCCTGTTTGTGGTATTTCATTTGGCTCGGGCGACTACCAGTTGCGGAAATATGAAATTCGTGGGCACCAGTTTCACTGAGTAACTCCAGCACATTACTTTCATTTATGCCTGCGCCCGGCATAACGATAATCTTCTTTTCAGCCTGCTTGATCAGGCTTGTGATCACCTGCCTGCCATCAAAGGCAGAAGTACATTGTCCCGATGTTAAAAGCCGGTCAACACCCAACGAAATCAGATCGTGCAAGCTCTCCAAAGGATCAGGGGTTAAATCAAAAGCGCGGTGGAATGTAACCTGCATCGGTTTGGCCAGATCAATCAACTCCTCCATCACTATCGGGTTAATCCTGCCATCTGGTTTTAGAACCCCCATAACGACTCCATTTATGCCCAGTTCTTTGGCCATTTGAATGTCATGCATCATTACCTGGTATTCCTCTGGAGCGTAAAGAAAGTCTCCTCCACGCGGACGAATCATCACGAATACCGGAATGGTCAACTGCTTTTTTACCACTTCCATCATCCCGTAGCTGGGGGTGGTTCCCCCCTGGTGCCGGTCTGCACATAATTCAATACGATCGGCACCGGCATCCTGGGCCGTCAATGCCGATTCCAGGTTATAGCAGCATACCTCTATTGTATAACCTGCCATGGTCCCGGGGACATTATGAAGACAAACTGATACCGGCATCCACGTCCACGTCGGGCAGCGCTTCCTGGATCTGGGCAGCCTCTTCCCGGGTAACTTTGGATTGCCACAAGTATACTTTCTTGAGCGAAGGAAGGGTTTTAAGGATGTCAAGAACATCTCCGGTGACCTCAGTGCCATATAAGTTGAGAGACTCCAGGTGAGGGAAGCCCTCGATCACTTTCAAACCAGCGGTAGTGATGGGATTGTTTTCCAGGTGTAACCTGGTAAGATTATCCATGCCCTGAAGAAACGACAAGTCGGTATCCGTCAAACCAGCTCCGCCCACGTGCAACCAGGTCACTTGTTGCTTGACATTGTCCATTAATTTCAAGGAGGATTTGTCAATATCGGTGGTACGCTTTTTCTTAACCTCGATAAAGTTATTGTTGGCAGCGATGGGTTGGGCATAAAAGCCAGCATCCACAAGCTGTGTTAAATTATCCGATGAGGCCGCCTCCACAAATGCCCGCTCGACGTAACTCTTGGGGTCAGTATCCAGACCGTATAATTGAGCTAATACAAATTTCATTTCGGGTTCTACTCCGGTTTCCATCACCGATTTGTCAAAATCAGCACCGGATTCCAGCCACCATTCTATGAGTTTAACTTCATTGTAACTTAAAGGGGTTTTCCCTCCAGGGGGCATAAATTTCTTATTGTCAGGCCGTAAGGTAATCCTTTTGAATATTTCACTTTCATGTGCATTCCCAGGTACAATTACATCTCCATTATCTCCACCAGCCAATATTGCCTCCTGGGTCTGCAAGTTTAAGTCCCCTTTCAGTTTGGTCTCATTGTGACATTCCATACACTTACTTTCCAGCAACGGCACAATAATATGTTCATACACTTTTACCGAATCCGGATCATCAGCCAGTACGATATTTTGCTTTTGGGTACCACCCAGCAGGGCGCTTACCGGTTCCGGTGCATATTCCAGCAGATAATTGGGTCCATGCGTCAGGTTACCTCCCAGGTGCCCGGTGATAGCAATAAGCAACACCAGCACCACTAGTGAAATCTGGTAGGTTTTTGAAGCCAACTGTAACTGCCCGGACTTAACCAGCCATGCGATAATAGATACCACTGCCACCGCTACCCCTACCCAACGGTGCCAGAATAAGGTGCTCTCGTCATACCCTCCTTCTCCGGCCAGCAACCAACCAAGAACTACTGCCAGCACTGCGGCCACCGCTCCGCTGAGCAGCATAATGGAAATGGCACCATCCAGATTTTTATTCCGTTTTCTGGCAATAAGTTCTGCCAAACCCGCTAACAATAAGAAGCCAATTGGCAGGTGCACTACAATTGGATGAAACCGGCCCAGAAATCCGGCCAGTTGAAACTCTAACAACATCATATGCGCTCTAATTTAATTGGGTACATCTTGTCTTCATGCCACTCACAGATGTAAATAACTTCATTCTGTGTTACAAACTTTCCCGGTAGTGGCTCCATTTCATTTAAGTCAGAATATCCTTAACTACTTCTCCGTGTACATCTGTTAATCTAAATCTCCTCCCCTGGTATTTTTTGGTAAAGCGGAGATGATCTATTCCCATAAGATGCAAAATTGTAGCTTGTAAATCGTGAACATGTACAGGGTTTTTTGTGATGTTATAGCTGAAATCATCAGTTTCCCCATAGGTTATACCTTTTTTTACACCTGCTCCGGCCATCCATATGGTAAAACACCTGGGATGGTGATCCCGGCCGTAGTTTTCCGGCGTAAGCTTTCCCTGGGAGTAACACCCCCGGCCAAATTCTCCCCCCCAGATAACCAATGTGTCGTCCAGTAAACCACGTTGCTTCAGGTCTTTTAGCAAAGCGGCTGATGCCTGATCCGTATCGCTGGTCAACTCCTTTATAAGCTTGGGCAGGCCTCCATGCATATCCCAACCCTGATGATACAATTGAACAAATCGTACATCATTTTCTGCTAGCTTTCTGGCCAGCAAACAGTTATAGGCATAGGTTCCGGGAACACGAGCATCTTCACCGTACATGTCAAAGATATAATCAGGCTCCTGTGAGATATCCAGAGTCTCCGGTACTGCCACCTGCATCCGGTAGGCCATCTCATACTGTGCAATTCTCGATTGAATATCTTCATCCAGTGTGTGTTCATACTGACTCTCATTTAAATCTGCCAAATAGTCCAGCATGCGCCGGCGGCTGGAACGGTCCATGCCAGGTGGGTTGGCCAGGTATAGTACCGGGTCGTGTCCTGACCGAAACATCACTCCCTGATGTTCTGAAGGTAAAAATCCATTACCCCATAGTTTGGCATAAAGCGGTTGCCCACCGTTCCATTTACTCCTGGATAGCAAAACTACAAACCCCGGCAAGTTGGCATTTTCACTTCCCAGGCCATAGCTGATCCATGAACCTATACTGGGTCTGCCTGCCTGTTGAGATCCGGTCTGGAAAAATGTAATGGCCGGATCGTGGTTTATCGCTTCGGTATACATGGATTTCACAATGCAGATATCATCAACTATATCCCGGTGATAAGGCAGTAAATCGCTGAGCCAGGCCCCACTGCTCCCATACTGGTCAAACGGAAAATCCCCCATGGCCAAAGGGAAAGAGCGTTGATCAGCAGTCATTCCGGTCACCCGTTGACCCTGGCGCACCGAAGCCGGCAGTTCCTGGCCAAACATGGCTTTTAGCTTGGGTTTGTAATCAAACAATTCCATCTGGGAAGGTGCCCCACTCTGAAACAAATAAATGATACGCTTGGCTTTGGGACTGAAATGTGGCAATTCCGGAGTGGTTCCTGCCAGCATACTATTCACAGAGGTCCCTGCAGTCATCGAACTAAGCGCCAAACCACCAAGGCTGAATAAACCATTGTACAGAAAGGTGCGTCGGTTGATATGATTGTTAATTTGATGAATATGCTTATCTAAATTCATCCTGCTATCGTTTCATTACAAATTCATCGAAATTCATCAAAGCCGAAGCCACGGTACTGTATGCAGCCAGTGCCGGTTTTTCCAGTGTCCCGTCAACGGGATGCTCTCCAATACTCAACCATTCGTTTGCTCTGTCAACATCAAGTGAGAAAGAATTAAACTCTTCCTGATACAAAGAAAGCAATTTTTCCTTTTCCTCTACCCTTGGGTATCGGCCAATCAATAGTTTAAAGGCGAATTCAATTCTATCTGTCGAGTCCGGCCCGGATTCCCTCATGATACGTTCGGCACACATCCTGGCTGCCTCCACAAATTGAGGATCATTCAGCAATACCAGGGATTGCAGAGGTGTAGATGTATTTTGCCGTCGAACTACGCAATAATAACGATCTGGAGCATCAAAATTTGTCATCGCCGGTGGAGGAGAACTTCGTTTCCATACCGTATACATACTTCTGCGGTAAAGATTATCATCATGTTGTTGTAAGTATTCTGTGGCATTCCGGGTAGCCAGGGCCTTCCATATACCTTTCGGCTGGTATGGATACACACTAGGGCCCCCAATTTCCCTGACCAACAGACCACTGGCCGCTAAGGCCTGATCCCTAATCATTTCTGCACCTAACCTGTGAAAGGGATAATAGGAATAATAAGTGTTTTCGGTATCTGTCTGCAACGCCTTTTCATTGGGGACAGATGACTGCCGGTAAGTTGCCGACATTACCATAAGTTTGAGTAAAGCTTTTAAATCCCAGTTTTCTTCAATCAGGTCCACCGCCAGCCAGTCCAGCAACTCAGGATGGCTAGGTAAACTTCCCTGATTTCCAAAATCCTCCTGTGTGGATACCAGCCCCTTGCCAAAACACTGTGCCCAAAGCCGGTTTACCGCTACTCGGGCGGTCAGGGGGTTTTCAGGGTGAACCAGCCATTCGGCCAAACCTTTGCGGTCAGCCGAAAAACCGTCACCAAAATCCGGGAAAACTTCAGGAGTTTTGGCAATCACCTGCTCTCCCTGAGCATCGTACATGCCCCTCTCCAATAAGAAAGTGGGTCTTACAGTAGCACGTTCCTGCATGATCATCACTTCGGGCTGGTCGGTTACCAACAGGTTTTCCTCTTTCCTTAAGGCAGTAATTTCGGCTAGTTGATGGTTAAACTCCTGGTTCTGTCCGGTCAGCAAGTAGTATTGGGTCAGTTCCGCCTCATCAGTGGTGCTTAAATCCACCTTATCATGGAGATAAATGGCCTTTACCTCCAAACTGGACAGCTCACGGTTATAAACTCTAAATTCATCCATGGCCATATTGGACATAGAACCCCTCAACTCCATCCCCAGTAATACCGGCTGGTAAGACCAGTTGCTACCATCTACGCCGTGAAGTATGCTTTTATTAAGATTATCTGCGATTATCTGAGCGCCGGGCAGTTTTCCGTTCAAATAAATACTCAACCCACTGGCCTTGCTGCTGCCATCATAAGCCATAACCAGGTGATTCCACTCACCGGGCTTAACTTTTTCCTGTGTTTTAATATCAATGGCGTTGGCAGGCCAGACATGGTTCAATTGAAAAGTCAGAGTACCGTCCTGGTTGAGTTTACAAATCCATCCGCGGTAACCTTCCAGGTCTCCGTTGGACTTGTTAAATATGGGACCGGACTCATTTTCGGCCTTGGGCTTTATCCAAATGCTGACAGAAAATGGCTGGTGGCGATCAAACTCCAGGTCCTGGTGAAAACGAATCCCGGCATCTCCCCGGAATTCCAAAGCTTTTCCTTTTACTCCATCCACCAGCAAGGGCCTGCGGTCGAAATCACCCCACACTTTGGCATCAAGTTTTCCCTTCACAGCATTGCTATAAGCATAACTGACCCTGCTTTTGGGATTTTTCGCTGGCTTATGGGCAAGGTTCAATCCGGCATCATCTATCTCATATTCCTTGTCAAAATCAAAATCTGCCACCAGACCATAAGACGGTAGGTTTGTATGGGAGTTTTCTTGTCTCGCTTGCAACCAATCCTCCACCTGCTGCTGATATTTCTCAGGAACTAGCTGTTCCTGTTTACCGGCTATCTCCTCTTTCAAATGATCCAATTGCGCTTGGGCTTCAACAGAGGGCAGCAGAATTGTGGGGGAGGCTTCCCCGTTATAGGGTACAATACCGGCATCGTGATTATTGTTGAAATAGGCAAACAATGAATAGTAGTCTTTTTGTGTCAACGGATCGTACTTGTGATCATGGCACCTGGCGCACTCCATAGTGAGCCCCAGGAATGCTTTACCAAAGGTATTGGTGCGATCTGCCACATACTCTACCCGGTATTCTTCATCTACCACCCCACCTTCCTGGGTCTGAGGGTGGTTCCGGTTAAAACAGGTGGCAATCAACTGATCATCAGTGGGTTCAGGCAACATATCTCCTGCCAATTGCCATTTGAGAAACTGATCATAGGGCATATTTTGATTAAACGCCTTTATCACCCAGTCCCTCCAGGGCCAGGCATTGCGCATTCCGTCGTCCTGATAACCGTGGGTATCGGCATATCGGGCCAGGTCCAGCCATTCGATGGCCAGTCTTTCACCATAATGTTCCGATTCCAATAGCCGGTCAACCACCTTTTCATATGCCTCCGGGGAACTATCGGCCAGAAATTGGTCCAGTTCTTCCACGGTAGGTGGCAATCCGGTTAAATCCAGGGTAACCCTGCGCAAAAGTGTAGCCGGTGAGGCCTGCTCAGCCTGGGTTAACCCCTGCT
>JAUIKU010000011.1 GCA_030430675.1 Bacteroidia bacterium
ATCTGGAAGTATCCCCATTGGAGAAGTTGAATATAAATACTATGGATTACTTGCAGATGGCTGCCCATCCGTACCTGGCCTTTGATCAGGCCAAAGCAATTGCCAGCTACCGGCAACAGCACGGATCATTTAATCGCCTGGAAGATTTGAAAAAGATACATTTAATGGATGATAGTACTTATCTTAGAGTTCGTCCTTACTTGGATTTTTGATGCGGTTAATTTTTTGATCTGACCGACAACTGATCATGCAAAGAATTCTCAACTCTTATTTGCGGCGTCTCACCAATTTAACATCAAGGAATAAATCCATTTTACTGTTGCGATTGGCTGCCGGGCGATTTATTGACCTGAACGAGTTCGATTTCCTCAATAATCAGCCAGCTTTCTCCATTATAGAGCAATTGATAAGACGGAAGAAAGAGATCTTTCTCTGCAAAGTACTGGACAGCCGAGATGAAAGTACCAACCAGGTTAGCCAACGGTTAAAAAAATTATGGCGCAATGAAAGATTTGTATTTGAAGAAAGAGGGGCCAGGGACCTCTTTGTGGCATGGCCATTTGTCAGGGGCACGTTTGTGGACGGAACATCGATAAGGGCTCCCTTACTTTATTTCCCGGTTTCCCTGGAAATGGAGGACAATGGCTGGAAGTTAAGACCCAGAACGGATGAATATTGCTATTTGAACCGCAGCTTTTTGCTGGCGTACTCACATTTCAACAAAGTAGCGGTAGATGAGCAGTTAATGGATCACAATTTCGAGGAGTTTCCCTCCGAGAGCAGGGCTTTTCGGGTTGCGTTGTATGAATTGTTTAAAGGAAGCGCGGTAGAGTTGAATTTCAACCAACAGAATTTTACCGATAACCTGTTGCCATTTAATCAATTCACCAAAGCCGAGTTTGAAACCGGGCATAAAAAAGGAACGATAAAACTTTATCCGGAAGCAGTATTGGGGTTATTTCCTCAGGCCGGGTCGTACCTGGTACCCGACTATATGAAGTTGATTTCGGATCGATCTTTCCGTGATATTGATGATTTCTTTTCCGATCAGAAGACGGATCAGAGAAATGGAGGGTTCAACTTTCTTTCGGAGTTGAAAGAGGAGCAAACCGTCACTCCCTTTAAGCTTGACGCCTTCCAGGAGAATGCACTAAAAGCTATAAAATCCGGTAAGTCATTGGTAGTACAGGGCCCCCCCGGGACCGGAAAATCTCAGCTGATATCCAATATCATGGCAGACTATGCCTCGCGGGGAAAGAAAGTGCTGCTGGTTTGTCAGAAAAGGGCAGCCCTTGACGTGGTTTGGCAACGCCTGCAGGAGGTTGGCATGGGCAACTTTATTGCCCTGGTGCATGATTTCAAGGACGACAGGAGGGGCCTCTATGCCCAGGTCCTGCAGCAGATTGAAAGTCTGGAGGACTACAAAAGATTGAACAATAGTCTGGACGCTATTCAACTGGAAAGGCAGTTCCTCCAGGCTAGCCGGCGCATCGATCAAATCACCGAGGAGCTTGAAGAGTTCAAACACGCTCTTTACGATCAGGAGGAATGTGGGGTGTCGGTCAAAGAGTTATATCTCACCTCCCAGCTTGAGGGGCCGGCGGTCAATCTGAAACAAGAGTTTCGCCATTTTCCCATAACCGGGATATCTGAATTTATAAAAACGTTAAAGTCCTACCATAAATACCGCGTCCGTTTTGATAAAGAAGACTTTCTTTGGAGAGATCGCAGATCATTCAATGGTTTCGGCATCAAAGACCTGAAACTCATTATTAAGCAAATTGATGATGTTCAGGCCTATACCGAAAGGTTGGTGTCAAAGGCATCCGGATTGTTAGAATCTGAGGTCTCTTTTGAAACACTGGAGATGATTGAGGACAGCAAGGAAGATGTGCTAAGGTTTATCAATCTGCTCAATGACCCCGCGGTATACAAATATTTCAATCAACACCTTGAATTCGAAGATACACACAAGGACCAGTTGGGATTGGCCAATATTGAAAGGGTGGTTCTGGACTGTTTCAAGAAAGAAGGACCGGAAGTAAGTATACCTTCACCGGAACTGGGTGCTTTTCAGGAGATCATACAAAAGCGAATTGAATCAAAAAAGAACTTGTTCAAGTGGCTTAACTGGCATTTGTTCAGTAAGGAGAAAATGCAATTCCTGCGGGTATTAAAGGCCAATGGCCTGCGAAACAATGGTGAGGGATTCAGAATCCTGCTGGAGAAATTTGACAACCGGCTCAATTTGGAGCACAATCTTGAAAAACTCAGGCGCTATCCCTGGTTAAAAGAGATTCCAGAGAGTCACCGGCAAGTAGATTTTCAAGCCTGGTTCTACTATCAGAAAAAAGCTCTGGAGGCACAGCGTATTTTCAGTAATCAACAAAGCCTTCCAGAGTATTTCGAGATATCTCAACTGACCTACAAAGAACTGAGGAGTAAGTTGGAATCACTGCTGGAAATCTTAAAAACTCTGCCGGAGAAGAAGAAACAATGGCTGACCTATTTACTCCAAAAACAAATTAGCTGGGTAATAAATAAACCTGAGATCAGAGATCAACTAAAGAGTTCACTGAACAAGGAGTTCGAAAATCTATGTGTTTTTGATGAAATGGAGGGGGAGTTTAATTCCAGTGAATCGTCGATAATAAATAAGATCTATGAATACCGTGAGCAGCATCCCAAGGTCGACGTATCCGCCTTGTTCGAAAACAGTATTAAGCTGGCCTGGATTGAGCATATCGAAACAAAATACCCCATCCTGCGCATGGTATCATCACTCAAGTTGGAGCAACTTGAAGATGAATTTCGCGATCAGGTTAAGACAAAGTTCGATGTTAGCAGGGAGATCCTGTTGTTAAAACTAAGGGAGAATGTATACAAAGATGTTAAGTACAACCGGTTAAATAATATGATTTCCTACCGGGATCTTCGTCATCAGGTTTCCAAAAAGAGGAGAATTT
The DNA here is from genome assembly GCA_030430675.1 of Bacteroidia bacterium. Lineage (GTDB taxonomy): Bacteria > Bacteroidota > Bacteroidia > Cytophagales > Cyclobacteriaceae > SZUA-3. Next base: position 2,967 of record JAUIKU010000011.1, read on the forward strand.
GGCCAATCAGGAAATTGCTATCGCACTTCACGGACGAATTGTTTACACTGGTTCCCTGTTGGATGGCCAGCCCGGAATCCGTGAGTGCCATTACTCCATTGCGAGAATTATTTGACCTGGTGATATTTGATGAAGCCTCTCAGTGCTTTGCTGAAAAGGGAGTGCCTGCTATTTACCGGGCCAAACAGGTACTGGTCACCGGCGACAGCAAACAGCTGACGCCTAACGACCTCTATACCATTCGCTGGCAGGAGGAAGATACTGACGAAACGGCTCTGGAAATTGATTCGTTACTGGATCTTTCCACCAAGTATCTTCCTCAAATACAACTACAAGGACACTACCGCAGCAAGTCGCTGGATTTAATTACTTTTTCCAATCGACACTTTTACGATGGTAAATTAAGAATGCTGCCTGATTATCACATTCACGAACAAGGTGATCCGGCAATCAGCTATATAAATATCAATGGGGTGTGGGAAAAGAATATAAATCAGAACGAGGCCATGGAAGTAGTAATGCTGGTGGAGAAGCTTATCAAAGAAAGCCCTGAAAAGTCCATAGGAATTGTAACCTTCAATATCCAACAGCAACAATACATCATGGATTGTCTGGAAGACCGCCTGATGCAATCTGGTCAGAATATACCGGATGGACTGATAGTCAAGAACATCGAAAATGTGCAGGGCGATGAAAAAGATATTATCATCTTTTCTATCGGCTATGCCCCTGATAAAAACGGAAAGCTGGGGATGAATTTTGGTAGCCTGAACAATGCAGGCGGAGAGAATCGACTTAATGTAGCAATTACCCGGGCACGGGAGCATGTCTATATTATTGCCAGCATTATGCCCAAAGATTTAAGGGTAGCAAAAAGCAAGAACGAGGGTCCCAGATTGCTTAAAGAATATCTGAACTATGCCTGGGAGGTTTCTCAGGGAGTTGCCAAACCATCATCTGATACGGATGGATTGTTTCAAAACAGCTGGTACTTGAAACAGAAGTTGAAAGCGGAAACCTTTACTGACGGGTCACATTCTTTGGAGGAAACACTTCCATTTGCAGATCTGGTGGTTTGTCGCAACGATCGCTATCTCGGACTTCTTATGACTGATGACGACCTGTATTACCAAAGTATATCTGTCAAAGATTCTCATGTTTATATCCCATTAATACTAAAAAACAAGGGATGGAAATTTCTGGGAGTATTCAGCCGGGAATATTGGATGAATCCAGTTGAGACCACCGAGCGAATCGAACGTTTTGCGGTAAAAACCGAATAATCGCATCAAGTGTAGGTAATAATCCAATGGGGGTAATTGGTGTTTAAACGCATAGCTTCCAATAGATTTTTAAACCCCAGGGTCAAAATATTTTATTTGGTGTCAATTAGGACTTTTTTACGACAAATCTTTCCGTGATATTCCAGAAATTGTGTTATACAGGGATTGAAGAATTTTATTAATTATTTCCAGATTTTTTTGGGCTTATCTAAGAGTTGAATTATTTGATTGGTGTTGCGGAAAGGGTTATATTCAGTATCTGCAATGTGTTGGATTAACCCATTTTCCCTCTCACCAGCAAGAAGGATCGCAAGGTCGTTCTTGTTTTTTTTATATGTGATTTCATTCTGGTGTGGCCATATGCCCGGTAACGCCCAGGTGCCGGAGATCGCGCTGGATCAGGACAGTATTGACTATTATCTGCAGGTGGTAGAGGATGGAGAAAGACAGGTTGGAAAGGCCCTGGCAAGCATTGGTTATCTGTATCAAAAGGCTGGGAGATACAATTCTGCCATTAACTATTTTAACCAGGCACTTCCCCTGTTAAACGGTGAGAACAAAACCCTGGAAGTGGCCATGGTTCACCGGGCAAAGGGCATTATATATGAATTATTTGGGGACCATGCCGAACCTGGAAAATACTATGGATACGCCCGGAATGCCTATTTAAAATCGGCTCAGATCATTGGTGGAACCAACGATGTGTCTTTGCAGATGTCCATTAATCAACACCTGGCGGATATCGCCAGTAAGCGAGGCAATTACAATCGAGCACTGAGTTACCAGAGCAAAGTGATGAAAGCGCTGACGCAGTTGTATCAGGATTCCCTGCAGAGTCAGTCTGAAAGCTTTAACGATTTATTGAACAAGGAGATCGAATCTTCCAAAGACACTGTATATGTAGAAGTTCCCGATGATTCCGGTTCCCGGCAAGCCCCGCTTTCCTGGACAAACTGGCGTCATCTGCTGATACTATTTTTACTGCTTGCTTTAATTGTTGTCCTGTTGAAATGGCGCGGTCAAGAGGAAAGGATTCAGGATCTACAACAAGAGGTTGCCAGTATACGCGCGGTGCGCCAACAGCTGGAACGCCAGAAAGATGAGTTACAGGAGCTTAACCTGAAACTCACCCAGACGGAGAAAGACCAGCGCAAATCCAACATTACCAAGGACAAAATTTTCTCCATTATTGCACACGATTTGAGAAGTCCCATCAACAGTATTTCGGGATTGCTGAACATACTGAGCGCCAAGATGTCGTCCATAGGAGATATTGAGCTTCGCAACCTGGTGCGGGACGTAAGTGAATCAACAGAGCGTCTGACCCAGTTCCTGGATGATTTGCTAAAATGGTCAATGTCTCAAATGGGGCAGTTGAGGCCTAAAACGGAGCGTGTTCATCTGCGCAAGCTGGTTCATGAAAACTACTCATTGGTCAAACCGAGGCTAAAGGAGAAAAACATCCATTTCAAAGCCAGTGTTCCGGAAGATATTGATGTATATGCTGACCCAAACATGTTGCGATTGATATTGAGAAACCTGATCAGCAACTCTATAAAGTTTACCCGTAAAGACGGCTATATAGCTATCGCATTAAAGCCAGGAGATGAAAACACTTCTCTGATCGAGGTATCGGACGATGGCATTGGCATGAGTGAGGAAAAACTGCAGCAGATCTTCGAGTTTCGGGGCACCGAAATCAACGGAGGTAGCAGCAATCAAGGTACCGGCCTGGGTTTGTTACTGTGTAAGGAGTTTGTAGAGTTGAATGGCGGTACCATCGATGTCATCAGTAAGTTGGGTGAGGGCACCCGGTTTACTATTCAATTGCCCAATCACCGGGTAGAGGCACCGGATGACTAGTAGGTACTATGGTTCCTGGGACAACTCAACTCTCAGGCCCATGCTTAAGATCAGCGGCAAAGAATCCTGTCTCATAAATTGCTGGATATTAAATCGGTACCATCCGGCTTCGGGAAAACTTTGGTTTGGGATTGCCATAATACGGTGATCGAAAATATCTCCCAGGCCATCACCCAGCGGTTTCCCGGTGACGGGATCAAATAGATTCATATTCTGCAGCGCTTTTGAAAGTACCTGACCCGCTGAATCTTCTAAAGTATATTGAACATAGAGATTGTGATAAGGATAGGATATGGAATTGCGTACATTGTAATGCAGATTGTAGGTTTGCGAGGGATCGGTTATTTCGAACTCAAATTGCACTGTTGAATCGGCCATCCACAAATTCTTGGGAAAATCGATATTCCGTTCGAAAATCCTGCCGGGGTCTGAACAGCTGAAAATAAGCAGTACCAGTAACATGCAACATGCCAGGTGGCTGCAGTGGTGCCACATATCCGTAGACCAGACCCGAAGCCAGTGACCGGCTTCAGTTGTTCCGGCGGGGTTTTTTCCTCCTCTTAACTCGTTTTTTTGACTTGTATTTCTTATCAATTCTTTCTAATTCTTTATTTATTGCAGCGAACTGGTTTTTACCATTGGCTCCCTCATTGGCCTCCAGCGTCTCCGGAATGATATTCCTGGAATTCAAGGCTATTATTTCTTTTGCCCGTTCGCTGGATACCGGGTGCCAGGAGTTTTCTTTCTCATAGCCAAACCAAAGGATTTTTCTAAAAATGTCGGTTTTCTGGAGCTTAGCAGCTCCCTTTTTGGTCAAAAGCGGTCCTTTAAGCTTGGGAATATCCGTTAAAGCATCCAGATAGGTATCTAACTCATAATTTAGACAACATTTAAGCCGGCCACACTGACCGGACAGTTTACTGGGATTCAAGCTCAGATTCTGATACCTGGCGGTGGCTGTGGTGACACTTTTAAAATCAGTTAGCCAGGTAGAACAACACAACTCTCGCCCGCAAGACCCTATTCCACCTAAGCGACCTGCTTCCTGGCGCAAGCTGATTTGCCGCATTTCAACCCTAATCTTGAATTCACTGGCCAGTACCTTGATCAGTTCACGAAAGTCGACCCGTTCACTGGCAGAATAAAAGAATGTTGCTTTTGAGTTGTCTGCCTGGTATTCGACATCGGAAAGCTTCATTTCCAGTGACATCTCCTTAATTATTCGCCTGGTTCTCAGCAGCGTGGGGTTTTCCCGTCTTTGGGTCTCCTGGTATTTTTCAAGATCACGGGCATTGGCCAGTCTGTAAATCTTCCGTACGTTCTGGTCATTTTTAACTTTCATTTTGTTCATCTGGAGCCTAACCAGTTCCCCTTGTAAGGAAATATGACCCAGATGATGACCATTTGGAACATCCACTATTACTGCATCTCCTGTCACCAGATCCAGCCGGTCGTGATTGCGGAAAAATTCTTTTTTACCTCCCTTAAAGCGAACCTCGACGATATCGAAAGTTTCGGATTGGGGCATCCCCATATTGGAAAGCCAGTCAAACACATTGAGCTTGTTGCACCCGCCGCTAAGGCAGCCTCCGTTGTTTTGACAGCCGGCTACCTTGTTTTCACCCGATCCACATGACTTACAACCAGACATAGTTTATGTGATACAACTGGTAATTTACAATTTTATGTTTAGTCGGTGGAAGCTTCAAGGGTTTTGTTTGGCCAACTCAGTAGATCCTTCCCAATATCTTTACGGTAATAGGCATGGTCCCAATGAATATCTTTGATCGTACCGTAGGCGGCGTCCAGTGCCTGTTTTGTATCGTTCCCAAAGGCGGTTATTGCCAGTACCCTGCCACCATTTGTCACCACAGATTCTTCTTTGTCAGTAGTACCTGCATGGAAAATCAGGTTGTCTGTTGGTGTTTCCAATCCTTCAATTACCAGTCCTTTCTGATAACTACCGGGATATCCACCAGAGACCATTACCACGGTACAGGCATTTCGGGGATCAATTTGTATGTCAACCTGATCCAGGGAACCGGTAGCCGCTCCCAAAAGCAGGTCCACCATATCACTGGTAATCCTGGGGAAAACTACCTGAGTTTCAGGATCTCCCATCCGGGCATTGTATTCAATCACCTTAGGCTCTCCCTTCACATTAATCAAACCCAGAAAAATGAAGCCGCAATAATCTATTCCTTCTTTCCGTAAGCCTTCTATAGTAGGACCAATAATTTTATCTTCAACTTTCTGCATGAATTCCCGGTCGGCAAACGGAACAGGAGATACGGCCCCCATTCCACCGGTATTGGGTCCGGTATCATTTTCACCAATGCGTTTGTAATCTTTGGCCGATGGCAAAATTTTATAAGATTGTCCATCGGTGAGTACGAATACCGAAATTTCAATTCCCTGTAGAAACTCCTCCACCACCACTTTGGCACTGGCCTGTCCAAACTTTGAATCCACCAGCATTTCACGCAGCACTTGTTCGGCTTCCTGATATGTTTCACAAATAACCACACCTTTTCCGGCCGCCAGCCCATCGGCTTTTAGTACTATCGGCAACTGCTCACCACGGATATATTCCAAACCCTCTGCCAATTGCGTTTGATCAAACGTAGCATAACCGGCAGTGGGGATCTCATATTTTTCCATAAACTGCTTGGCAAAGTCCTTGCTGCTTTCCAGCCGGGCCCCAATTTTTCCAGGTCCTACCAGAGGAATACTCCGCAGATCTGCCCTTTGATCAAAATAATCCCTAATGCCCTGGGCCAATGGTACTTCCGGGCCTACCACTACCAGGCCAACGTTGTTGTTTACCACAAAATCTCCAATTTCAGGAAATGAAGTAGGGTCAATTGGTATGTTTTTACCCAATTTTGATGTACCTGCATTACCCGGTGCAATAAATAACTTTTGGCACCGGGGACTTTGACTGATCTTCCAGGCGAAAGCATGCTCCCTACCACCTGAACCAAGAATAAGAATATTCATAGTTTGTAGTTGAATCGATGTGTAAAACGGTAAATAAAATGTTAGTTGGCGTACTCTGAAAGAAACTTTATGCGCATAAGCCTCAATTCTTCCTCAGAAAAATCATCCTCTTCCAGTTCTTCCAGAGCTTTTGTAATACTATCGGATTCGGCATTTAGAAAGTAATCATACAGCTCATCCTGCCGGTCGTGATCCATAATCTGTTCCACGTAATAATCGAGGTTGAGCTTTGTTCCCGAGTAGCATATCTGTTCTATTTCTCCCAGAAGTTCCTCCATTTTCATATTCTTTGATTCAGCGATCTCCTCCAGATCCACTTTGCGATCGATCTGCTGAATGATGTGTATCTTGTTCTTGGATTTGTTGACAGCCGATTTAATAACTACATCGGAAGCGGTGGTAATATCATTTTCTACCACATAGTTCTTGATGGCGTCGATGAATGGTTGTCCGAATTTATTGACCTTTCCCCTTCCCACGCCATTGATTTGAGATAGTTCCTCCCGGGTGGTGGGATATACAATAGCCATTTCTTCCAGTGAGGGATCCTGAAATATCACATACGGAGGCAGCCCCTTCTGCTTGGCAATCCGTTTGCGGAGGCTTTTCAGCAGTTCGAACAGGGCTTCGTCATAAGAACGGGTAGTAACGGCTTCATCTGTGATATTGGGTTCTTCCTCCGAAACGTAGTCGTGGTCCTTCGAGAGCTGCAGTGCATGTGGTTCCTGTAAGAAGGTTCTTCCTTTTTTGGTTAACTTAACTACTCCTACCTGCTCAATATCTTTTTTAAGGAATCCCAAAAGCATAGATTGCCTCAGAACCGAATTCCAGAATTCCTGGCTTTTGCTCTTGCCGGATCCAAATACGGGAAGATCAAAGTGTTTATAGCTTTGAACGTATTGGCTATTTACCCCGGTAATAACATGGGTGATATGCTTGATCCCAAAGCGTTCCTCGGTTTGTAACACCGTATTGAGAGCGGTCAGAATATATTCTTTCCCCTCAAATTGCTCTTTGGGGTGCCGGCAGTTGTCGCACCATTTGGTTTCTGAACAGTATGGGTCGTCGTAGACTTCTCCAAAATAGTGCAATAGTTGTTTTCTTCTGCATACCGCTGACTCCGCATAGGAAGCCATTTCTTCCAATAGTAATTTAGCGTTTTCCCGTTCAGTCACCGGTTTGTCCTTGTTGAACTTCTCCAGCTTAATAATATCGTTGTAGCTGTAGAACATAAGGCAGTTGCCCTCCAACCCGTCACGCCCGGCGCGGCCTGTTTCCTGGTAATAACCTTCCAGTGACTTAGGGGTATCGTAATGCACAACGAATCGTACATCCGGTTTGTCTATGCCCATACCAAATGCAATAGTGGCTACGATTACATGTATTTCTTCGTTAAGAAAATCATCCTGGTTTTTTATCCTGATAGCGCTGTCCAGACCCGCATGATATGGGGCGGCTTTTATGTCGTTTACTCTCAGAAATTCAGCAATTTCCTGAACGGTTTTCCTGGAGAGGCAATACACGATGCCGGACTTGCCATGATGCGCCTTGATAAATTTGATAAGCTGTTTTTTGATTGCTTTTTTTGACCTGACCTCATAGTACAGGTTTTCCCGGTTAAAGGAGGATTTAAACACATCCGCATCTTCCATTTGCAGGTTTCGCTGGATATCCAGTTTTACCTTGGGAGTGGCGGTCGCAGTAAGAGCGATAATGGGCAGTTGACCCAGCTGTTCCAGGATGGATTTGATTTTGCGATATTCGGGTCTGAAGTCGTGACCCCATTCCGATATACAGTGGGCTTCGTCAATAGCGGCAAAAATCAGTTTGGATTCCTTTAGGAACCTTATGTTTTCGGGTTTGGTAAGTGATTCCGGGGCAACATAAAGCAGTTTCACCTTCCCTTCCAGGGTTTCCTTTTTTACTCTGTTTATTTCACTCTTACTGAGTGTGGAATTCAGAAACTGCGCGTTAACTCCCAGGGCATTGAGCTGATCTACCTGATTTTTCATCAGGGCGATCAGGGGAGAGATCACGATGGCGGTTCCTTCGAGCATTACCGCAGGCAACTGGTAGCACAAGGATTTTCCCGCTCCAGTTGGCATAATTACAAACGTATTCTTACCCTTAAGTATATTCTTGATTATGGCCTCTTGATTGCCTCTAAACTGTCCGTATCCGAATACCTCTTTTAACTTTTCTTTAAGCTGGTCCTTTGGTTCAATCAACATTGGCTCCGACCCCATAGATTCCTTAATTTTTTTATCTTTAAACAAATTTATAGTAAGGCCATCTCACAATTGAATTTAAGAAAAAATATCCGAGAAACAGCCAAAAATGTACTCCTAAATGAGGCCCGGGCTATCGAAAAAGTAAGTGGCTCAATTGATGACGGATTTGAGTCTTCGGTTAGAGCAATTCTTGAATGCAAGGGCAGGGTAGTGGTATCCGGTATTGGCAAAAGCGCCATCGTTGCCAGTAAGATTACCGCCACTCTAAATTCCACCGGCACACCGTCCATCTATATGCACGCCGCAGACGCTATACACGGCGATCTGGGTATGATTCAGAAACAGGATATTGTAATGCTGCTGTCAAAAAGTGGCAATACACCGGAGATCAAGGTACTTATTCCGCTGGTTAAACGCACCGGCTGCCTGTTAATTGGGCTGGTCAGTAGTTTGGAGTCGGATCTGGCACGACAGGCCGACCACGTCATCAATGGGACAATAGAGGAGGAGGCCTGTCCGCTGAATCTGGCACCTACTACCAGCACCACTGTACATATGGCACTGGGGGATGCGCTAGCGGTATGTTTGTTGGAAGCCCGCGGGTTTACCAGTACGGATTTTGCCCAATTTCACCCGGGTGGTTCGCTGGGCAAACAGTTATATCTCAAGGTGGCGGATATTTATCCCAACAACCAGTGTCCGGTAGTATTGACAAATGCCAGTGTAGAAGAGATCATCCTGGAAATGACTTCTAAACGATTGGGTGCAACGGCAGTGGTGGATGAATCCCGTATGTTAAAAGGTATCATTACCGACGGTGACCTCAGAAGGATGTTGAATAACAGGGATACCCTGGGTAACGTAAAAGCCGAAGAAATTATGTCGCCAAATCCGTGCACCGTCGATAAAGATTATTACGCAGCCCGGGCACTGGCCATCATGCAGCAGCATAATATCACACAACTGGTAGTCACTGAAGACGAAAAAGTCCTGGGCTTTGTTCATCTTCACGATTTACTGAAAGAAGGAATCATATGAATAAGAAGGATAACTATGTGGTTATTATGGCCGGAGGAGTGGGCAGCAGGTTCTGGCCCTACAGTCGAAATTACCGGCCTAAGCAGTTTCTGGATGTACTGGACACCGGGGAATCCCTGATCCAGTTAACCAATAATCGGTTTAAAGGCATTTGCCCCCAGGAGAATGTTTACGTGGTTACTAATGATTCCTATGTAGACCTGGTTAAGGAGCATCTGCCGGAACTTTCGGATGACCAAATTCTGGCAGAACCTGTAGGTAGGAATACTGCACCATGTATTGCCTATGCCAGTTATAAAATTGCTTCCAGAAACAAGAATGCCAATATCATAGTGACTCCTTCCGACCATACGGTTTTCAAAGAGAGGGAATTTGAAGAAACTGTAACCCTGGCACTTGCGTCTGCATCGAGTTCTGATAGAATAATTACCATTGGTATTAAACCGAGCAGACCAGAAACGGGCTATGGCTATATACAGTTTCTCCCGGAATCGGGCGACCAGATAAAAAAGGTCAAAACATTTACTGAAAAGCCAGAATTGGAGTTGGCTCAGAAATTTGTTGAAAGCGGGGAATTTGTATGGAATGCGGGAATTTTTATTTGGAACGTCAATACCATAAAGACTGCCTTCGAACAGTTTCTACCGGATATGGCCGACCTGTTTACCAGAGGAGATGCCATGTTCTACTCGGATGAGGAGCCGCCGTTCATTCGAAATGTTTATTCCCAATGCAAGAATATTTCTATCGACTACGGAGTGATGGAAAAGGCACCCAATGTCTATGTGGTACAGGCCGATTTTGGTTGGTCGGATATCGGTTCGTGGGCCACATTACACGATTTGAAGCATAAAGATGATAATAACAATGTCTTTGAAGCCAACACAATGGCCTATGATACCAAAAACTGTATTGTCAAGGGTCCGCCGGAAAAGCTAATTGTGATTCAGGGACTGGATGGCTATTTAGTAGCAGATATTGACAATGTGCTGTTGATTTGCGAAAAAGACAATGAGCGTCAGTTCCGTGATTTCTCTTCTGATATCAAGGCCAGGAAGATGACAGAGTATCTATAACAGTCGTTGTCTGACGCACTCAAACAATACCAGGGCAGTGGCGACCGAAACGTTAAGGGAGGAAATATTGCCGGCCATGGGTATTTTTGCATGTCGATCGCAAAGTTCGAGCAATCCCGGAGTAACTCCGTCCTGTTCCGAACCCATGAGAATGGCCGTTGGCACTTTTAAGTCCACAGAATAGATCATGTCATGGGCTTTTTCCGAACAGGCCACCACCTGAAGTCCGCTGAGTTGTATGTCCTGCAGGCACTTTTTGAGATTGGCCACTCTGCAAACCGGCAAAAAATTCAGGGCACCGGCGGAGGCTTTAATAGCGTCACCGGTGATCTGTGCGTGCCCCTTGTGTTCCACTACTATGGCATCCGCACCAGCCGCGTCAGCCGAACGGGCAATGGCTCCGAAGTTTCTCACATCCGTGACCCGGTCTAAAACCGCAATCAAAGGGGAACGGCCGGAAGAAAAGGCTTGAGAAATAACATGGTCCAGTGAGGCATAACTAACAGCCGACAACAGGCAAACCACTCCCTGATGGTTTTTCCTGGTATAGCGGTTGAGCTTCTGCGACGGTACTCTTTGCATAGGTACACCATGTGCTCTGGCCAGTGATATTAATTCCCTTAACAGGGGATTGTTTAGATTTTTCTGGATCAGGATCTTATCGATTTCTCTTCCGGCGTTAATCGCTTCAATAATCGCCCGGGTCCCAAACAGAAAGGTCTTGTCCGGTGGGGTCATGGCGCCAGCCCCTCTCTCCAACGGTCAATGGCCCTGAACCAGGACCGGTCATATGATTTATCCCGGTACAACTCGTAATGGTTGTTGGAAAAGATATTTCTGACTTTCTTAAACTCAAAGTTGATCTCTTCTCCACCAATATCCAGATAACCCCAAATTTCCGAATCAATCTGTTTGGTTACTGTCAATGGCCGCCCCAAAATTGCATAGATCATGCCTTTATCCGTCTTCCAGCCTTCTTTGTAACTGGAAAACAAACTATTGGCCTCTTGAATATTTTGGTAGAAGTTCTTAATGGCTACCCTTGCCTTTTCCGGCGACCCTACGGTCGCTAACCAGAATTTGTCCAACGCCTGTTTGCTGGAGAAATCTTGTGCCAGTGTTTCATATTCCCTTTTTGTGGTAATATAAATAAGAGGTTCAGTAAGGTCGGTGATTTTCTTGGGTTGGGGAAAATGTTCATCCGTTACCAGTAGCGAAACACCCATGGTAGTGGAGCTATCGGCCTGGAAAAAATAAAGCCCTTCTTTTTCAGGTGCAAAAATGCTATTAGCGGTGACCGTGAATACAGAATCAATAGAGAGCGCAGCATTGCTATTGCCGGGTCTAATGGTCATTGGTGGCCTGGCCGGGTCAAAATCGTGACTGTAATAAAAAACATAAATACTATCGCTGAGATTGTGTCTGATCATAACATTATCCCCCTGGTGAACAAAAGGAGCAACCAATGGGAGTGGGGGCTGCCAAAGGGAAATACCTCCTGAAGGGTGGAATGCACTCATGGGAAAATGTTCCTGAAATATCCACTGCCGGGCCTGCCAGATGAAAGTAATAGTCACTTTGGTAGGTATTTCATCACCATCTATACTCCAATTGAGCACTTTTTGCGAATCCTGCGGTTTGATCAGGGTGGAATCACCAAAAGTATTTCCGTTAAGGGTCCAGGAGTATTGAATCCACAAAGAATCCGTTACCGGCATCCTAAAGTCCATTACCGCGTAAATCAGAAAAGGTTCGCCATCCAGCACAGCAAATCGACAGTTGACCGGTGACTCGGGTTGGTACATGTCCAGAACATTCAAGCTACTTTCCTGGGCCATACTAACACGGGGCAATATTGAGATAAGCAGAACCATATAAAGCATCTCTAAAAGATGCTTCCAATGGCGATATTTAACCTGGGACATTTTTAATATTAAAGAAATTAGCCCAATTATTAAACCGGCATTCTCAACATCTTTTCATTTTGACCTATCTTTGGCCCCATCAGCAGCAATCTTTAATGCCAGTATACACCACAGAAATTACCAGCGACAGTCTTAGTTCAGACAACCCCATCCACCAGCGGTTAATAAAAGCATATTACCTGGCCCTTCCATTTATAGAGGGCGATCTATTGGAGATTGGCTGTGGTGAAGGCCGGGGGATTGAATTACTACTGCCAAAATGCCAACGATACGTGGCTATTGACAAAATCGCTGCAGTTATTGAGAAGTTGCAAGCGCAATATCGTTCGGTCGATTTCCGTCAGATGAACATCCCCCCGATCCCGGAATTTGAGGATAATTCATTCGACAGGATTATCAGCTTTCAGGTAATAGAACACATCAAAGACGATAGACTGTACCTGCAGGAAATAAAACGTATACTAAGACCAGGAGGAATTGCCCTGGTCACCACTCCCAACCGTAAGTTCACACTGACCAGAAACCCATGGCATCAAAGAGAATATTTAAGCCAGGAGCTTTTCCAGTTAGCCCGATCAGTATTTGATCAGGTGGAAATAAAAGGTATTGGAGGGAATAAAAAGGTAATGGATTATTATCTGCAAAATAAGCAGTCTGTTGAGAAGATTACCAGGTTTGATATATTCGACCTTCAACACCGTCTACCGGCCAGTTGGCTGCGGTTACCCTACGATGTTTTAAACCGGGTAAACCGTCGCAGGCTACAAAAGCAGGATGATCAACTGGTGGCTGACATTTCCCATACCGACTATGAGTTGAGGGATGATGCGGAACAGGGACTGGATCTTTTCTGTGTACTTACCAAATAACTAGTTTTGGAATATCCCGTAATGCTGCAGGAATATTTCTTCCAATTCCTGAGCTTTATCGGTCTGTCCCATAGCCTTCATTGTATTTCTCAGGACATCCAGAATACGCAGGTTGATATAAGTATCGCGGTTGGTAATTCCTTCACGTGTCAGGTAAGACAATTCCTTATCCGCTCTGGTAGAGAGTACTTGTGAAACCTCCAGGGCCTTATCCACTTCATCCACTTCAAATAACAGCCTGACCATATCGGCGCTATAAATGTCATACGGAACGGATATATCGGGCATGGTCTCCAGACTTTTCATTAACACATCGCGCGCTTTTTCCATCTTGTTTTCTGCAATAAGCGCTTCAGCCAGGTTGTTGATATAGGAGCGATGCACCGAAACTGCCTTATCCTTGTAATCTTCCGTGGTATAATAGGTGCCGGGATTGTTCAATTCTCTCCACCTGAACTTATTCATTACATTCTCATACATCACCTCTGTGTTCACCTGATTTTGGGAAGGGTTAAAATCCAGTTCACGGTCCAGTGAAGCATTTGCCAGTGCTTGCTTCTTGCTGTCAATGGGCAACAGCCGGAATGTTGCGCCCTCCTGAACCACATGGTCGCGGAAATTGAGGTTCACATTCATCAGGGAGGTCTGGTTGAAGTAAATAGGGCGCTCCCAGTTGTTGGTGGCAATTATATCCAGCAGCGCCAGGTCATTTTTGTAAAGCGCTCCTCCTTTTATAGGTATCACCATTTGATTGGTGACCAGGTTTTCTTTGCCTCTGGGAATTAGTCCTTTTTCAACTACTTCCGCACTATCCACATTCAACACCACTTGTTTGGAAGGCATAATGCTCACAGAGTCACCGAAAGAGGTGGGTAATCTGAGTAAATCGCTCTCGTTCCTGATCAGGTTTAGATATTGCCTGAGATCAACGGCCTTTCCTTTTAATCTGGGATCTTCCCTTACCAGCAGATAATCATTGGATCCCCCTTGCTTGTAGTTTTTCGGGGTCAATGAAAGTGGAAGGGGCTCGGATTCGTAGGTTTGGCGTCGCATCTGATCTATGTACCAGTCGGTAGCGAAATAGGTGAGTACAATAACCCTGACGTCGGTGCGCACGCCTTCTACTTCCTGGGCATACCAGAGTGGAAAGGTATCGTTGTCTCCCCCGGTAAACAGTATGGCATTCGGGGCACAGGATTCCAGGTAATTTATTGCGGAATCCACTGAGAAATAACGGTTGGAACGATCGTGGTCATCCCATCCCTGGGCCGCCATTATCACCGGCACCAATAGGGTAACACCGGTTGCTACCAGCGGAGCCTGGGATTCAGACAAATATTTTTTGAGCCAATGGGCCAGGGTCATGGTACCAAATCCGATCCAGATGGCAAAAGCATAGAAGGAACCGACATAAATGTAGTCCCGCTCTCTTGGTTCTATGGGAGGGGAGTTGAGGTAAAGTATAAGGGCAATCCCTGTGAGAAAAAATAGTGATAAAACTACCCAGAATCCCTTTTTGTCCCTGTTGTACTGGAAGAACATACCCACCAGGCCTAAAATCAGAGGTAGCATGTAGTAATTGTTACGGGCCTTGTTTTCGGCGTATCTCTCCGGAAGATCTTTCTTAGAATCCCATGGGTTTAACCAGCGGGCATCCTGGACATCGCTTTCCCGACCGGCAAAATTCCACATAAAATAGCGGAAGTACATATGGCCCAACTGATGCTTAAACATGAAACGGATATTATCGATAAAAGAGGGGACTTCACCATCTCTCAGCCCCAATACCTCTTGATAACGAGATACATGGTTGTCATCATTGCTGTAGATCCGGGGAAGAATAGTAGTCTGCTGGGGATCGTAGACATTCTCAATTTTATACTGGGCGATCTCATACTTGTCCTTGCCTTTGACGTAAACCGGTTTACCCTTTTTTTGATCGGTCAACTGGGCGGTGTAATATCTGCCGTGCAACAAAGGCCGGTACCCGTATTGCTCTCTCTTCAGGTAGGAAACAATACTCATGATATCGTCCGGGTTGTTCTGGTCAATGGGAGTGTTGTAATTTGACCGGATTACAATAATGGTATAGCTGGAATAACCTATCAGCACAAAGGCCAGGGACAACAAAGCAGTATTCAGGATCTGCCGGTGCTGCGATTGGGTCCTGTAAATACCATACACCAGTCCCCCTAGCAGCAGTAAGGAGATGACAATGATACCGGACCCGAATGGAAGCCCCAGGTTATTGACAAAGAATATTTCGAAGGATCCGGCCAAACTGGGAAGGCCTGGAATGATTCCTGTCATGATGGTAACGATAATCAATCCGCTTACCAGCATGGTGGCCACAAAACCCATTGTACTGGGTTGATATTTCTTGTAATAGTAGATCATGGCCAGCGCCGGGATGGTCACCAGATTCAACAGGTGTACCCCAATGGACAATCCCATCATGTAGGCGATAAGAATGAGCCAGCGGTTTGCTTTGCTCTCATCGCTGATACGTTCCCATTTCAGTATGGCCCAAAATACGAAAGCGGTAAAAAAAGAAGACATGGCATACACTTCTGCCTCACCGGCGGAGAACCAGAAAGAATCTGAAAAGGTATAGGCAAGTGCCCCGATAGCGCTTCCTCCCAGAATAGTGAATGCCTGGGATTGAGTGGGCTCATTTTCGCCGATATTGAACAGCTTTCGGCCCAGTAAGGAAATGGACCAAAAGAGGAACAGAATGGTAAACCCCGAACTCAATACACTGATCATATTTATCCAGTAGGCTACCTGGCTGGTATCGCCGAATGCCAGGAACGAAAAGATCCTGCCCATCAGTAGAAAAAATGGTGCTCCGGGAGGGTGAGGAACCTGAAGTTTATAGCTGGAAGCAATAAACTCTCCACAATCCCAGAAACTGGCAGTTTCTTCCACGGTCAACATATATACAATTGTTGAGAGGGCAAAGATCAGCCATCCGGTGTAGGTATTGAGCCTTCGAAAATTGGGCATATCTTGAAAAATAATGGCCTGGCGAAATTAATAAATAATTATAGCAAAGGGCCTTAATTTAGGATTTTATTATCTTTATTGGAGCTTGTGAAATATGCTCAGATCAGAACGTACAGTGTTGCATATACGCACCTTAGCTACAATTAATAGAGAATCAAAGACGTTGATAGTTACATAAAGCAGGGAATGTTCGTTAAGCAATTTTTAATGTCTTGTTTGTCGTTGCTAACAGTAGTGGTGTTGGCGCTTCCGGCCGCGAATGCATTTAGCAAAGGGGATTCGCTGACCATGCTGTTGATGGATAAGAATGTCCAGATTGATGCCACTCAGGCGGTAAACGACATGTACAATTTCAAATTCGATAAGGCGGAAAGACAGTTCCGTTGGCTGGCCCAGGATTATCCGGATCATCCATTGCCGTATTTTCTGTTGGGTTTGAGTCAATGGTGGCGCATGGCTCCCAACATAGATGATGAAACCTATGACGAGGCGTTCATGCAATACATTGACCAGTCACTTGAGCTGGCTCATAAGATGTATGACAACAACTCTGAGAATGTTGAGGCCAGTTTCTTTTTAGCGGCGGGTTACGGATTTAAGGGCCGTTTACTGGCAGAGCGCAAAAGCTGGCGCAAAGCCGCTTCTGCGGGACGAAATGCCCTGAAATACCTGGAAGGCAGTTCCAACCAGTCGGACTTAAGCCCGGAGTTTTTGTTTGGCGATGCCCTTTATAATTATTACTCGGTGTGGATCCCTGAAAACTACCCCATCCTGAAGCCTATCTTGGTTTTTTTTAAAAAGGGAGATAAGGAGTTGGGTATTCAGCAGTTGCAGGAGGTGGCGAACAACGCTTTTTACACCCGCACCGAGGCCCAGTCATTCCTGATGCGGATACTGGCAATTGAAGAACAGGAATTGATGCGGGCATTGCAGGTGAGCAAGTACCTGGCAGAGACCTTTCCCGACAATTCTTATTTCCACCGATTCTATGCCAGGTTGCTCTATACCACCGGCAAGCACTGGCAGGCTGAGAAAGAGTCATTACAGATCATTGAAAAGATTGACAGTGGACAAGTGGGATACGGTCCGGTAACCGGAAGGTATGCGGGTTTCTTCCTGGGCCAGATATATTCCCACAAGGGAAAGTTCGAAGAGGCCGCCAAATATTACCAAAGGGCGGTGGAGTTTGCTCAGCAGTCTGAGGACCTGGAATCCGGCTATTATTTGTTCTCCCTGATTGGACTGGGAGATATTGCCTATCAAACCGGTGATCCCAAAACCGCCAGGGACTACTATAAAAAAGTCAAAAAAGACGCAAAAAGCAGCCATCCGGCACATGACCGGGCCAAGGACCGGTTAAAGGGGCTGAAGAGTTGATTTAGGGGAAAAGATTCAGGAATTTTTCTCTATTGGCGGATTTGGAGAACTTTAGTTGAACAGTTTTTCTGCCTTTCTTACCCAGTTTAGCACGCAACTCCTTATCAGTTATTAACAACTGAAGGTTGTAGTACCAATCGTCCAGATTTCTACAAAGTAACCCACTTTCGCCATGTTCAATAATTTCGGTATTGACACCCACTGCTGATGCCACCGCCGCTTTCTCCAGGGCCATGTATTGCAGAATCTTAAATCCACATTTTCCCTGGGCCCAAGTGGTATTTGGTAGTGGCATGATGCCAATATCAAATGAGTTAAGGTCTTTAATTTCATTGTTGAGGTTCCAGGGAATGAACTGAAGCCAGGGGAAGTCGAAATCAGGTTTTACATTACAAATGACTTTTAAGACGAACTCATAATCAAAAGACAGCTTTTCTATAATGGGAATTACTGCATTCAGATAAGGAAGCGTGGACTGAGTTCCGGTCCAACCTATTGTGATGCTCTCATTAACATGGTCTACTGGAACATGGTGAAATTGTGTATCAATGGTGGTCGGAATAACTTTTACGTTATCATTAAACCTTAAGGCATAATCTGCCAGGAATTGGTTTCCACAGCTCACCTCATTACTCCAGCAACAAATACGCTTAACTTTGCCATAATCCTTCAGTCGTCGGATCAGCCAATTTTTGGAATTATTGTCTGCCATCCAGATGGCATCATCAAAATCATAAACTAGTAGTTTTTTAAATAATCTACTGATCACCCACTCCATCCACGGCAAGCCCAAAGGAGTGGTTTCGCGATGAACAAAAATGATATCGGCTTGCTTTAGTTTACCCAGCAACAGTAATCTGTTAAATAGTCCTTTCATCAGATACAAAAATTTTTTTGGATGATAGCCGGAGCGGTAAAGTATTTTCCAGGCGATTTCATCCCAAAAGGGGAAAATCTGATAACTATACCCACATGCTGTCAGGTTCTCAAGGTATTGCTCAAAACGAAATCTTTGAGACGGGGCACGGCCAGGGGGGTATGGAACCAGAAACATAATATTCATGGGAGGTGTGCTTGGGCGGTTAAATAAAAACAAAAAAATACAAATTGTATAAGCCGTCCTTTTAGTTTTGTGGCAAAAGTCGATCTTGATTGAGAGGTTAAAGATAGAGATTAATAATGCCCTGAGATCATTGACACGAAAAGGGTCATTTGGAAGAAATCTGGCCATCAGATCTCTGGGTAGTACCTCAGCTTATTTAATAGGATTTCTACTTTCGCCAGTTATTGCCCGCATCTATTTGCCTGAAGTATATGGTCAATTTGCGGTTTTTAATGCCATTGTAGCAGTTCTGAGTATTCTAACTACCCTAAACCTGATAAATGCATTTGTCTTGCCTAGTAATTCCAGGCAATTTATCTCATTGGTACAGCTTACAGGCATTGTAACCATTTCTGTTTCCCTAATAATTCTTTTCGGAGTGATATTATTTGGCGGCGCCATGCTCAGATGGTTCAATATTGAACATCTGGGTGGCTTAATCTACCTTTTACCAGCATTCACTTTTTTTACAGGGGTTTCAAGATGCCTGGATTATTGGAATGTAAGGGCAACAGAATACGGTCGGGGGGCTACTGGCAAAGTGGTATCTGTAGTTGGTTCAAAGGTATTCACCATTATTCTTGGTGTAATAACCAAAGGAAGTATTTACGGATTCA
Source organism: Bacteroidia bacterium (assembly GCA_030430675.1). Lineage (GTDB taxonomy): Bacteria > Bacteroidota > Bacteroidia > Cytophagales > Cyclobacteriaceae > SZUA-3. The sequence goes on from JAUIKU010000011.1 coordinate 22,354, forward strand.
TTCTGGGCGACTTGGTGAGCCGGCCTTTACAGATAGTTGCGCTCTTAAGTAAGAGTATTAGACATAGTTGGGTGCATTTATCTCGGATTTCATGGCCACGGATCAAGTGGGCGGCAATGGAGTACCGTAATTACCCACTCTATAACATGCCAGCAAATGGTTTAAATGTATTGGCAACTCAACTTCCCATCTATCTTATCTCGGTATTCTTTGGCTCAGAGGCCACCGGACATTTTTCACTGGCTTTCAGTGTTACTGCGGCACCCGTCCAAGTTTTGGGAATGTCAGTAGCTTCTGTTTACTATCAGAGGGTGGCTGCTGCATTTAAGCGGGATAAGAACCAGGTAGAACTGACTACCAGAAAGTTATTTAACCGACTAATTTTGTTCAGTGCCCTGCCGTTCGGTTTGTTAATTGTTTTTAGTGATAGCCTTTTCATTCTGATTTTTGGCAAGAACTGGTTGATAGCAGGTACATTCGCAAAGTACCTGGGTCTGGCAGCTTACACAAGCTTTATCTCAGTAACCATGACTTCGTTGTTCAGGGTATTACGTCGAGAAAAGTTGCAGTTTTATCTCGATCTGGTTGGTAGCTTATTTCTGTTTTCAGGAATGTTCCTGGCACTGTATTACGGATCGGTATATCATGTAGTAATGGTATATAGTCTGATAAGTGCTGCTATGCATTTAACAGGGATTGCTGTAGCTGGTAAAATGGCCGGTTTAAACAGTATAAGGATCTTGCTGAAAATGGTCGGGGTTCTGGGAGTTGTGGTTCTGGCCTTTTATCTTCTTAGACTAATTTAACCAATGTCTGTTTCCCGGTCCACCAAGCTTGATTCCGATAGACTTAAAGTTATGGTCATCAGCATCGCTTCCCCACCAAAGGGCAATCCGGAGAGCCTTCAAGTAAGCCGGTATCTGAAGTACCTTTCACACAAACCTCTGGATATATACCTGGTTACCGAACAGTTACCGGAGGCATCAGATGGCTGGGTAACATTTGAAAAAAATTACCGACATGTTCTCGCGGATGTCAAACAGGTAATTCAGATTCCCACCTACAGAACAATATTTTATAGAATTTTCAGCAAAATCGGGATTAAGTATTTGCCTGTACTTGATGAGGCTTTTCTATTTACTTTATCAGCTAAAAAGATCTTGAGAAGATTTGATGGATCTCCTGATATTATCTATTCGCGATCTACACCGTTCAGTTCCGCAGTACTGGCTATGAAATTGAGTAAAATTTTTAATGTGCCCTGGATTATGCATCTGAGTGACCCCTGGGTGGAGTCACCATTTTTTAAGATTGGAGGATATAATGAGACTTTTCAGCGAAGAGTGGAAAGAACTTGTTTTGATTTGGCGGATAGAATCTCGTTTACCTCGTCGGAACAAATAGACATGTACCGTAAGAAGTATCCACATTACGCCGCAAAATTCGTGTGGTTTCCCAATGTGTATGATGATGAATCGGTCAATTCTCATGTTAGGTTCAAGGGCAAACAACTATGCTTTCTGCATTCAGGAAATTTTTATGGTCCGGGTAGATCGCCAGAACCAATACTAAGGGCTTTGAACTACATTCGCCAAAAGGATATGGTATCTTTAAAAGATGTCAGTTTTAACTTCACCGGTCATAAAGAGCCCAGTATAGATAACATGTTTGCTAAATACCCATCGATTCCGGCTAAACATTTGGGTGTTCTTTCCTTGGATCAGGTCCAGCAGTTACAAAGAACGTCTGAGGTTCTGATTGTTATTGACTGGTGTCTGCCCAAACACCAGGCGGTTTTCTTGCTTTCCAAAATAGTGGATTATATGGCAGCCCGTAAACCTGTTTTGGCTATCACAACCAAGGGTAGTACCATTTTCAATCTGGTTGAAGGAGTTTATGGTAAGTGCTTTGAGCATGATGATATCGCGGGCATAGCGGAATACATCAAGTTGCTGATAAACCAAATTCGAGATACCGGGATAGCCCCCAATCAATTAGATGCCAGGTATTCTGCTTCTAAAAATGCCGATCAACTGTATCAATTGATAAGTGATTTGTCCAGGCCTACTAAATGAAAAAGATTCTTTTAAAGGGCTATTATGGTTTTGGAAATCTGGGTGATGATCTATTGCTATTGACCTGTTCCAGATGGTTAAAGCAATTATTTCCTGAAGCTCAGCTATTGGTAGCCACTGCATCTAATCGTGCCGGGTACCTGATTTCTTTCACTAACGGGGTGGTTGAGAATGTCGAGCCGCTTTCTCCTGAACCTCAAGCTGATTTAGTTGTGCACGGTGGGGGAGGCACATACTATGATTATCAAGGGGGAAATTTTCCCAGTTTTCTCCTGAACCGAGTAATCGATTTATTCGGTCATCGATTTTTTAGAAATGGATTATATGTTTACCGGCGAATAAAAGGCTGGCCGGCAAATCCGCAATATGGACGTATAGCTTTAGGTGTTGGTATTGGTAACTTTACTGCTGGCAGTGGAAAGTATTATCAAAAAATATCAGAACTTAACGGTTTTAATATAATACTTCCAAGAGATAACCAGAGCTTTGAGGCGCTCAGCAGGATGAACCTTCCTGGTAGGATTATCCCCAGTTCTGATCTGGCATTTATGGAGGAACACTGGATCTCAGAGTTCAATGTGCACGAGAGGGCAGCTAAAAACATTGGGTTTATATTAAAAAAATGGGATGCCTCACATGGTTACATAGATCCGATTATTAAAGTAGCCAGGAAACTGAAAGAACAGGGTTACAGCATTTCAATATTCCTATTTGAGAAAGAACACGATTTTGCTCTAAGGAAGATTTTTGAAGAATTTCAAATTTTTGAATGGGATCCCGCAAAATATTTATTGAGTGAATACATGCAAATATTGGCTAAGAATTCGATAGTGATTACCAGTCGTGCCCATGGTGCCATAATTAGTGCCGCTTTGGGAATTCCTTCAATATGCATAGGTATTGAGCCAAAACTACATCAGATTGCCACATTGTTTAAGTCTTCGGCCTCTTACATTGCTGTCCCAATGACAGGTGACAAATTGTATGAAATGATTACCACTACATCAAAGATTAAACAGGGTGCAATCCAAAAGGACTATATTGAAAATAGGTCGCGATTGATAAAAAGCCTGGAAGAAGTGGAGCAATACTTAAAATCAACCGTCAGTACCAGTTAGCAAGAACAATGAAAATGGAGTTGCTGTCATTAATGAATCGGGTCTACCGAAAACTTTATTCTGCTAAACAAAGTGATTGGCAAATACGGAGTAAGCGAGATCAACTGAGACTGCAAAAAGTAATACCGAAATTGATCTCAAAAGCTGCTAACTGTGTTGACGTAGGGGCACACCGTGGCTCATTCCTGGATATTTTCTTAAAGTATGCCCCTGATGGCAACCATTATGCGTTTGAGCCGATTCCTGAGTTATATGAGAGCTTAAAAGAAAGATACACCACCGTGAAAATATTTCCCCTGGCTCTATCAGATAAAAAAGAAGAGGTGACCTTCAGTAAGGTTATGAATAACCTGGCCTGGAGTGGATTAAAACCACAGGAGTATCCTTGGACGGCTGATATCGAAAATATTCATTTACAATCGGATTTAATGGATAATGTAATACCTGGTGAACAAGAGATAGACTTTATTAAAATCGATGTGGAGGGAGCGGAGTTTAATGTACTCACAGGGGCAAAGAATTTGATTTTCAATCGACAACCAACAATATTGTTTGAGCATGCTTTAATTCACAATCGTCAGTACAATGTAACTCCGGAAGATGTATATGACTTTTTTCAGGAATCAGAGATGATGATATATAGGTGTGATTTGGGTTTGAGGTATGAGAAACAACAGTTCGTTGATATTTACTATTCCTCGTATCAATCGAATTATGACCGACATTCAGAAACTAACTTTATTGCTTTAAAAAAAGCCCTGTTTTCTTGAGCGGGAAAAACATCTTAATGATAATTCCGAATCTGGATTTCGGAGGAGCACAGAGAAGTTTTAGCAGCCTGGCTAACGCCATGGACCGTGATAATAATGTAACCATTGCGGTATTTAACACAAATACCGGTATATCATTTAGCTATAATCCACAAATATTAGACCTCAATATACCAGGGGGGCAGAATGTCCTTTCCAAGATCTATTTTTTTATCAAGAGATGTCAGGCTGTGAGAAAGTTAAAAAATCGGCTGGCAATTGAAACAACCATTAGCTACCTAGAAGGAGCAAATTATATCAATGCCCTTACGGGTAATGATCATAAGATATTGAGTGTTAGGGGATCAAAATATCACGACGAGAATATACACGGATTTATCGGGTGGTTTAGAAGAAAGATATTAATCCCGATAACATATCGCCGGGCACAGGTTATAGTTGCGCTTAACCATGGGATCAAAAGGGAACTTCAGGAAAAAATGGGGCTCTCTGCTAACAATATAGTGGTAATACGCAATTTTTATGATACTGAGAAGATTCGAGAAATGTCGAACCTGCCGCTGGAAGATAAGTACCAGTGTTTAAGTAACGGGCCTTACTTATTGTATGCCGGGCGGTTAGCCCCCGAGAAAGGGTTGAAATTTATAATCGACCTGTTTACGAGTATTAAAGCCAGACTGCCCAGGTATCGTTTGGTTATAATTGGTGACGGTCCCATAAGCGAGGATATCCAACAATATGCTAGGTCCGCCGGGTTGAAAGTATTTGGGATTGATTCCAAAGAGTCTTTGGATGCTCATAATTTCGATGTGGTATTTACAGGTTACCAACACAATACCTATCAATATATCAAGAGGGCAGATATGCTATTGCTAGCATCCGACTCAGAGGGTGGCCCCAATATCTTGATGGAAGCGTTGATTTGCGGGACCACCGTGGTTTCAACGGATTGTCCTTATGGTCCAGGTGAACAATTGGCACCTGATCACAACGGTGAGGTAGTTGAGATACCGGTAGAGGTAGCGCATGGAATTTTACTGCCCCCACCAGGTAGAGACTACGGAGAGAAACTGGTGAATCAGTGTGGGCACTTTATCACCCATTATCTTGAAAATCCCCATAAATTGCATAAAATAAACTCCAGGGCCAGAAAATGGGTCACAGAGCAATCCCCAGAGCTTACACTGAAAAGTTGGAAAAGAATCATCGGATAAAAGTATTGTTGATTGATAACTCTGTTCAGCATACTGGTGCCTACCATTCCATTCTATGTTTTATCAGGGAGCTGCATGAAAAAGTAGCATTTTACTTCGCAGTACCAAATGGTTGCTGGACCAATAACCCGGATATTCCGCAGGACCGATTGCAAATATTCCGTTTTATTGAGTTGAACAAAAGTTTGAAGGTTATATGGTACTTGCCTCGACTTATTATCAATCTCGTAAAGATCCGGGGGCTGACCCGACGGTGGGACATTGATGTGGTTCATGTCAATGACCTGTATAACATGTTAGGTGTTTGCTTAAAAATAGTAAAGCCCTCTATCAGGGTAGTTTATCATGTGAGACTTCGTAAAGGCAGCTATGTAGGCCCAATGTACAATACCTGGATCCGGTTGATTGTAAGATTTGCTGATGCTATAGTTCCTGTGTCCAACTGTGTTAAAAATGAATTAAGAATCAAGTCGGAAAAGGTGACCCGGATTTATGATGCGGTAGATAGTTCCTGGGAAAGTGTTCCTCCGGTAAGTTTTGATCGGCAACAGGACCTTCGATTTCTCTATGTAGCCAACTTTATTCCGGGTAAAGGACAGGACTTTGCTCTTAAGGCATTTGAATTAGTAAAACAAAAAAACATCACACTCAGATTTGTAGGTGCCACTGGGAAGTCCGGAAAGAACAGGGCTTACCTGGAATCTCTCAAGCGGTATGTGGTCAATAAAAAACTGGAAGCAAGAGTTTCCTTTACAGAGTATCAAATTGACATGGCAGATCAGCTGGCATGGGCCCATGTAGCACTGAATTTTTCAGAATCGGAATCATTTTCTATGGTGTGTCTGGAAGCTCTGGCCAGTGGCCGGCCAGTTATTGCCACCAGGTGTGGCGGTCCGGAGGAGATTATACGAGATGATGAGAATGGATTTTTAGTGGAAAACCGGGATATAGCGTCAATGGCTCAACGGGTATCTCATTTAGCGGAGCACCCAGATCTCGTATTGGAGTTATCATCCAATGCTAAGGTAGACTTGATGGAGAAATTTGGTATTGAATTGCTGAGTGGGAAATTGTACCAAGTTTATGAGAGTTGAAGCAGTCAGATGGCCCATTGGGTCAATTAGGAATTGCTGAGATTCGGCTCGGTAGTATTGTACATTGATATCGATTCCATAGGCGATTTGGCAAAATGCCGTATTAGGACTATTGATGAAAGAAAAAAGGGCAGGAGCTGGATTTTATACCTGACCAGGGTGCCGAAATTATAACTGTTAAGTCCTACGGCGAAGGCCAGTATAATAGTGAACATTACACAAAACTGAATAACCGGATATCTAGCTATCTGCCAAAGTGATTTTAAAGGGCCGGGTCTAATAAACAAGCTGATAAACAAAATGACAAAAACGAACGATTCCACTGCAGAAAACAGCATCAGCGGGTTTGCGATTTCCCAGAGATACGGTCGAAACAAAGTCACATTGACAGCCATGGGGGCAATTCTGATCATACTGCCGATAGATCCGTCGAGCTCTCCCAGATAGTAAGCTGATCCTTCCTGTAAAAGACTGATACGGTAAAGGTATTCGGCATTGATCTTGGTGCGTTCCCCAATTTTATCCAGGTCGTATTTGATATCACCTTTGGTAACATTGATTGCCGCCAGATAAGCTAACGTGATACCGGTTATGATCATTATGGGCTTTCCCACAAACCGGAAGAGTTTGTGGTTGAAGAATTTGCTGTTCTCAGTGAATATCCAATAAATGGCCGGGGGCAAAAATGATAAAAGGATATACAACTTTACCTGGAATATAACATAGAAAGAGATAATGACTATGCCAGCAGTTAGCAGGTTTAATCTTCTTTCGATAAACCCGGTATAAAAGCCATAGAAAAGCCAGCCTAAGGCGCCCAGTGTAATGGTATCTTTCATTAAACCGGAACCCCAGAAAAAAACCGACGGAACAAATAGTATACACAAAGCCAGTGCCCGGTGTTGCCTGGGTGCCATCTTTACGAAAGTGCGGTAAAGGACCCAAACACCACTAAACCCCAGGGTTGCAAATAATACGGCAATGCTGCTGTAGGAGTGACTGTTAAAAAGCCCTAAAACCGCAGCAATTTTTATTATAAAGTACTCCGAAGGACTTTGATACCAGTAAATTCTTGATGCATATTGGAAGGTTTCAGGATGATATTTTCCAGATGCAAATAATAACTGAACACCCTTGACAAGGTTATTATTGAACGCCTCATGGATTACCTTGCTCTGGTCAAAGTAGTTAAACGTGTCCCCTCCATGGTAGTAAAACTGGTAGATAAGGCCCAAACTGATTGCCCCAATAACTTTAACGGTTAGCGCTGGGATAAAATAAGGTCTGGTAAGCTTATCAGTAAATCTGTTTCTGAAGGTATAGGCAATGATATAGATTGCCAATAAAGTAATGGACGTGAATAGGAAGTCTTTAAGTTCCATGCAACCAAAGATACTGTTACTTTGGACAAACCAAATCAATTTTCTAAGGGACCAAGGCGAGAATTTTCACTAATTTAGCGTTCAGGTCAAATGTTCAATCAACGATGCTTCGGAAATTAAAGTCTTCTCTCAATAAATTGTACAACCACCTGTTTTTCTATTCCTACCGTTCCAAACCGGCCAAAGAAGTTTTTAAGGATATCTATGAAAGAAAAAGATGGAGCGGAGAATCCTTTTCCGGACCAGGGTCCGATCTGGATGAGACCAGGATTGTTCGCAAGTCATTGAGAGAGGTAATTGACCAATACCATATCAAAAGCATACTTGATATTCCCTGTGGAGATTGGTTTTGGATGCAGCACGTGGATTTGTCAGGTATCAGTTATACCGGTGCGGATATTGTGGAAGAAATTATTAACGACAACCAGAAGTATGCCGCCACTGACCTTATATCTTTCAAGCTTCTTGACCTGCTGGAAGATGAACTGCCCAATCATGATTTGATCTTTTGCCGCGATTGCCTGGTGCATTTTTCCTATAAGGATATCAGAAAGGCACTAAAAAATATGATTGCATCGGGGAGTAAATTTTTATTGACCACTACATTCACCAGTCACAGCAATTACGACATAATTACCGGTAATTGGCGACCTCTTAACCTGGAAGCTCCACCGGTGGAACTCCCTAAACCGTTGCTAATCATCAATGAAGATTGCAAGACCGGTAAGGGCCGATATAAGGACAAATCATTGGCTTTATGGGATCTTCGCGAACTAAAATCTCTGGAAGAGTCTGAGGCGGAAGAGCAAGCATAATTCCTTTTCCAAAATATCATGTGCTACCAACAGTTCCGGAAAATCAATTGCCGGGTTGAGATTACCTGGATTATTTCATTATTTTCAGGGGTATTGATCAACTAGCCCAACCATGACCCAGAAATTAGATGATACCGACAGAAAGATTTTGCATATTTTACAGTCCAATGCCAAAATAACCAATGCCCAGTTGTCCCAGGAGATTGGACTTTCACCGGCTCCCACATTGGAACGAGTGAAGAAGATGGAAAAGATTGGCATAATAAAAAGCTATCACGCCAAGCTTGATGAGCAAAGCATTGGATTGGAAGTAGGTACCTTTCTACTGATCACACTTAAGGGGCATAATAAGAAGAACCTGGAGGAATTCATGCAGGCAATTAGTGAGATCGATGAGGTGGTGGAATGCTACCATATTACCGGTCGCGGTGATTTTTTACTGAAGGCGGTGAGTACCGGCATTTCCGCCTACCAATCACTGATCCTGGATCAGATCAGTGAGATCCCCGTAGTGCACAACCTGGAATCGATGGTTATCCTCTCCACCCTGAAAAAAAACCCACACCTGCCAATACCTTAATACATTTTGTCATGAACCAACAAAAGAATCTTATTCTGAATGAAGAACAGGTCTTACAAAAGATCAAACGTATGGCCTATCAGATTTGTGAGCGAAACCTCAAGGAGAAAAGTGTGGTGTTGGTTGGTATTTATCCCCAGGGTTATCACCTGGCGGATTTGCTGGCTAAGGAACTAAAGCAAGTGGCTCCATTTGAAGTGGTTCTGGTCAAGTTGGAACTCGATAAGAAAAAGCCCCTTAATGAAGAGATCACGCTGAGTGTACCGGCAGATGAACTGGATAAGAAGTCTATTATATTGGTGGACGATGTGCTGAATACCGGTAAAACCATGGCCTACAGCCTCAAACCGTTTCTCAACAGAAACCTGAAAAAACTGGAAACTGCGGTTTTGGTGAATCGCAGTCATAAAAAATTCCCTATTTCTGCTAATTATAAAGGCCTGGAGTTGGCAACTACCTTGAGTGAACACATCGTGGTGGTGCTGGAAAAGCATGAGAAATATGCCGCTTTACGTTAGTAGAATTGACCGCGTAAAACCTACAAAGTAGAATTTTATCCATAATTAATAATATTTTTTCAATAAAATTAGTACATTTACAAGTTGAAATATAACAATTAAGTTATATTTTGAGCTTTCATGTCTAGCGTGACTAACGTACAAACGGACCTGCTAAAGGAGGTTCAGGAGTTGAAGCATCAGCTTGCATTGCTGCAGGAAAAAGACCGTCAAAACATTATCCGAATTGACAGTCTGAAATCAAAACTACGGGCTACGCAACAAAATTCTTACGGTAAAGATGCAGTGAGATACCAGGCGCTGTTTGAAAATGTACCAATTGCCGTATTCAGGACCAGTGCTCAAACGGGTGAGATATTGCATGCCAACCCTATGGTATGGAAAATCCTGGCATGTGATCCCCGGGATAAAGTAAGTGCTTTAAATTTCTACGCCAATCCGGAGGACCGGGCAAACCTGCTTCGGGACCTCAAGCAATTCGGCAAGGTAGAAGACCGTGAGATTCAGATTAAGAAACTAACCGGTGAAACCATCTGGGCAACGTTATCTGCGGTGTATTATCCCCAGGAAGATGCTATTGAAGGAGTAATGATGGATATATCCGGGATCAAGGATACCATCATTCAGCTGCAAAAGGCAAATTATGAATTGGATAATTTTGTGTATCACGCTTCTCATGATTTACGGTCTCCGCTACGTTCTATAATGGGTTTGATAAACCTGCTGAGACTGGAAAAGACCACCTCCGGAAAAGAACACTGCCTGGAAATGATCGAAGGAAGTATTAAAAGACTGGATAACCTGGTCATTGATTTACTTCAAATATCAAAGGGAAGCAGGTCCGGTACTGCCCTGGACCAGATTTGTATGGTAACAGAGATCAATAACAGCATTACGAACTTTTATCATATTGAAGATTCCAGTGATATCAGGATCATCACCAGAATTTACCAGCCGGTTGATTTTATTTCCGACCTGACCAGAATAAGGATTGTGCTGAACAATTTGATTTCGAATGCAATAAAGTATCGCGTTCAGCAAGAGGAGCAGAGTCATATGGTAGTTACTGCCAGAGTGGGTCCTGATAAAATGGTAATAAAGGTTGAAGATAACGGGCAAGGCATTCCAGAGGCCAAGCTAAGCACCATTTTCGACATGTTCGTACGAGCTACCGACCATCAGCAGGGAAGCGGGCTGGGTCTGTATATTGTTAAGAACGTGGTAGAAAAGCTGGGAGGTAAAATCAATGTTACCTCAAAAGAGCAGGTCGGCACCAGTTTTGAAGTAGAGCTGCCAAACCTGGCTACCTGATCTACACCCCCTCTTTTATTTAATTTATTTTGATATTTTTGATGCCTAACCACTGAAATATCCTGACATGTCTCAGCATCAATCCGATATCAAGAGAGTCACCACCCACCAGCTACAGGCGATGAAAGATCGTGGAGAAAAGATTGCCATGTTAACCGCGTACGACTATTCCATGGCCAGAATCCTGGATGGGGCGGGAATAGATGTAATACTGGTGGGAGACTCGGCATCCAATGTGATGGCTGGGAATGAAACCACTTTACCTATTACCCTGGATCAGATGATTTATCATGCCACCTCCGTGGTAAGGGCGATCACCAGGGCTTTTGTAGTGGTAGATATTCCTTTTGGTTCCTATCAGGGAAATTCCAGTGAGGCTTTGAGGTCTGCCATACGCATCATGAAAGAGAGCGGCGCTCATGGGGTTAAGGTGGAAGGTGGTAAAGAGATCAAAGAATCGGTCCAGCGTATCTTGAGTGCCGGGGTACCGGTTATGGGCCACCTGGGGCTTACACCGCAATCGATCTTCAAGTTTGGGACCTATGCAGTAAGGGCCAAGGATAAAGAGGAAGCCAATAAGCTGATAGAAGACGCACGGGTGCTGGAAGAATGCGGTTGTTTCGCTATTGTGCTGGAGAAAATTCCGGCGGTGCTGGCCAAAAAAGTGGCCAAAGAAGTTTCCATTCCCATTATAGGTATTGGTGCCGGTCCCGATGTAGACGGACAGGTTTTGGTGATCCACGACATGCTTGGCATAACTCAGGAATTCCAACCCAGGTTTCTAAGACAATACGCGGATCTGGACGAGATCATGAAGACGGCCTTTGGACAGTACATTAACGATGTAAAGACCAAAAAATTTCCCAACAAAAAAGAGAGTTACTAGTAGAAAGCTTGAGCTGCTGAACGTCGAACGTCGAACGTCGAACGCCGAACGCCGAACGTCGAATGCCGAACGTCGAACGTCGAACGTCGAACGTCGAATGCCGAATGCCGAATGCCGAATGCCAAACGTCGAACGTCGAATGCCGAATGCCGAACGCCCGCCCCAGCCCCGGCTCCAAGCTCCATGCTCCATGCTCCATGCTCTATGCTCTATGCTCTCCGCTCCATGCTCTCTGCCCCCCTACCTGTATGCTCTTCCCTCCACACTGTATGTTGTTGCTGTTCCTGCTATTAATTCCTATCTTCGCCCTCTCTTTTTATTATTAACCATCACTAGTCAAATATTACCATCTTATGGCACAAAATTCCAAGATAATTTGGACCAAAACTGATGAGGCGCCTGCGCTTGCTACGCAGTCATTTTTACCAATCGTCAAAGCATTTTTGTCAACTGCCGGCGCGGAAGTCGAATTGCAAGATATCTCCTTAGCTGGTCGTATTATTGCCAACTTTCCGGACTTCCTCTCTGATGAGCAAAAAATTGACGATGCTTTGACTGAGCTAGGTGAACTCGCCAAGAAGCCAGAGGCCAATATTATTAAGCTTCCCAATATTAGTGCTTCTATTCCGCAGCTAAAAGCAGCAATTGCAGAACTCCAGTCACAGGGCTACTCATTGCCTGAATACCCTGAGGAGCCTGCTTCCGAACAGGAAGCTGAGATAAAGCAACGATACGACAAAATCAAAGGGAGTGCTGTGAACCCTGTCCTAAGAGAGGGCAATTCGGATAGAAGAGCCCCTTTCGCAGTAAAGCAATATGCTAAAAGCCACCCGCACGCGATGGGTGCATGGAGTCGGGACTCGAAGTCCCACGTTTCCAGTATGGATTCCGGAGATTTTTATGGAAGTGAGGTGTCAGCAACCATTGAAAAAGCCGGTACGCTATCGATCAAATTTGTGAGTGCTGCCGGTAGTACCTCGACATTGAAAGCGTCTGTACCTGTATTGGAAGGGGAGATTGTAGATGCTTCAGTGATGAGCATGGTTAAATTGAAGGCATTCTTAGAACGTGAGATACAAGACGCAAAAGATAAGGGCGTGCTATTTTCATTGCACATGAAGGCGACCATGATGAAGGTATCCGATCCCATCATTTTCGGAGCTTGTGTGGAGGTCTACTATAAAAACGTATTTGATAAGTACGCCGACTTGTTTGAATCCTTGGGGGTGGATGCCAAAAACGGATTGGGTGATGTATATGCCAAAATCAAAGGGCACGAGAAACAACAAGAAGTTGAAGCTGCCATCCAGGAAGTCTATCAATCACGTCCGGCGCTGGCCATGGTAAACTCGGATAAGGGGATCACCAACCTGCATGTGCCAAGTGATGTTATTATAGATGCTTCCATGCCCGCTATGATCAGGACGTCCGGTCAGATGTGGAATGCCGAAGGAAACCAGCAAGATACCAAGGCAACAATTCCCGATCGTTCTTACTCAGGGGTTTATCAAGCGGTAATCGAGGACTGTAGGTTGCATGGCGCTTATGATCCGACCACCATGGGTAGCGTTCCTAATGTTGGACTGATGGCGCAGAAAGCTGAAGAGTACGGGTCGCATGATAAAACGTTTCAACTCACAGAAGCAGGTAGCGTTCAGGTAGTGAATGAGCGTGGAGAAATTGTTCTGGAACAAGCTGTAGAAGCTGGAGACATTTTCCGAATGTGTCAGGTGAAGGATCTTCCGATCCAGGATTGGGTGAAGCTTGCGGTGACTCGAGCCCAGGCAACTGGTGCACCCGCGGTTTTTTGGCTGGATGAAAACAGAGCGCACGACGCTCAATTGATCAGGAAAGTCAATAAGTACCTCTCCAATCACGATACGTCAGATTTGGAAATTTTGATCAAATCGCCTGTAGAAGCAACCGAATACTCGGTTGAGCGCATTAGAAAGGGGCTGGATACGATTTCGGTAACCGGCAATGTATTGAGAGATTATCTGACGGATCTCTTTCCTATACTGGAAGTGGGAACCAGTGCTAAAATGCTGTCTATTGTGCCTTTGATGAACGGTGGCGGGCTATTTGAAACAGGTGCGGGAGGGTCTGCTCCCAAGCACGTTCAGCAGTTTGAACAAGAAGGATATTTGCGATGGGATTCACTAGGCGAATTCCTGGCTTTAGCTGCTTCATTGGAGCATTTGGCCAGTGCAAATGACAATGCCAAAGCAAAAATTTTAGGCGTTTCATTGGACCAGGCAGCTGCCAAGTTCTTGGAAAACGATAAGTCACCCGCCAGAAGACTTGGAGGAATTGACAATCGCGGAAGCCATTTCTTCCTGGCCATGTACTGGGCAGAGGCACTAGCTGAGCAAAGCGAAGATCCTGATCTGCAGGGTAAGTTTGCTGCTGTGGCGGAACAGATGAAAGGAAGTGAAGAAAAGATCAACGAGGAATTAATCGGAGCTCAGGGTAAACCTCAGGTTATTGGTGGATACTATCACCCAAGCGATGACTTGGCTTCGAAAGCGATGCGTCCTAGTGATACGCTAAATGCGATTGTGGACAATATGTAATCACCTCCCAAAAGCAACTAAAAAGGGCTCCTGTAGCGCCCTTTTTATTTGATAGCTATTTGCTACAACATACCGCACCTGTTTGGTTTCCCCAGACCAATTGATCATAGGTCAATACATATTTCATCAACAAAGACCACGCAGGCGCTTACAGAGCCACTTCCCCAATCAGGGTTGAACGAGATACCATAATTGGAGCAACCCAGCCCATCGACGCAGAATTCCGCTTCCGAAGCCAGGTTTATATCAAAGGGAGAAAAGCCCATGGAGATACCGGCCTCAGCACTGGCTACAGAGAAGTCCAGGAATGCGCTGCTGTTACCTTCAAGCCTGAATAAGTTGGCAGTGAGTATTTCACCTGAGACCGCAATATTTCCTCCAATCACTACCAATGGAACATCGATCATTCCACTGACCATGGCTCCGTCCCAGGTGGATGCATTAAGTGACAGGTTACTTTGAAGCTTGGTTACACCAAAGTCAACCTTGCCATTGACGGTTCCCCGCAGCATCAATCCACGTGCTGAAACTTCTCCTGCCACTTCCACGGCTGCCGCTTGCAGTGGAGTCTCCAGGTAACCATCCAGGAATATTCCCTGGTCAGTGCTGGCCAGCAAATGCAGGTTTGCCAACAGGGCACCACCTTGTCCAAATTGAATATTGACTTCCCCTTCACCTTCCAGTAAGATGCCCTGATCGGTAATTTGTCCCCTTACCGATATGCCTGCCAAACTGCCTGGCAGGAAGACTTCGCCCAGCAGGAACGCACCCTCATTGGAAACTTCCAGGGTCAGTTCGCCGTTCAGAGAAGCCCCATTTCCAAATGGTATGTTTCCGTAAATAGTCCCATAAAGCAGGAAGTCACCATTACTCTCCAGCCTGCCACTGACCTCGGTGCCACCCAGTCCAAAGGGCAACTCCATGATACCACCCAGGGCTATTTTTTGAGGGGTGAAATGAAAATATTGCTGTTGCAGTGAACTGGTGAGCCCCGGCACCTGGATCTGATAGCGATTCATCATATAGAACTCCCACTCTTCCAGTTTCTCCCCTATATTGACATACATCTGTCCATCCCGGGAAACAGAGGGGAGGAACCGGGTAGCCTCCGGGCCAATCACCCTTTCGAAGAAATCATTGGTGTCCATATCATACTCCCCGGCAAAGCGGAGAAAGGTATTTCCCAATTCAATATTTTCCTGCAGGGTAGCCCTGCCCAGTTCAATTTCAAGATCAAGAGGGAGCATATTCAACAAGTCATGACCAAAAAACACCTTGCCGTTAACTCCCCGGGTATAGAAAGCCTTATCAAAACCCAATTCAAAAATGTTAGCAAGTCCAAGTTGACTGTATACCACGGTTTCTCCTTCCAAAAACAGGGGATACTTTTTGAGTGACATTTTCCCGGACATATAAAATCCTCCGGAAAACCCGCTGAAATTCGTTCCACCTACGGTGGCTTCCAGGTCCTCACTATATTCCAATGGCAGAAATTGAAAACGGTCATTCAGCGATAACCCGAACCTTACATCGCTAATGGTTGCCTTCACCTTGTCCTTGTCACTTTTGAACCGTATAGGTTCCCCGTTTTTAGAAGATGGTTTGGGTTTGTCCTTAACTTCATATTCATGCATCTTGCCATCGAAAAAAATAGCGGGATCAGATGGATCATAGTATAGTTGGTCATAGTCAAATAATGCATTTTCAATCATAGCCAGGCCTCCGGCCTCATCCGATCCGAACTCGGGGTAGGGGTCAAGGGTAAACCGGAAAAAGCACGATTGATCGGCAAAAGGTAGCTTAAACCCTTCTTCTTCTTCATTGAATAGGGCTCCGGAGGCATACATGGTTTTGGCTCCGTAAATGTCAGCCATTACCAGGACGTCATTCAGGAACCCGGCTTTGGGAAATTGGGCCGTCCCATATCCCTCGAAAGAGTTTATTTGACCATTCGCATCTCTGAGAAGATTGAATTCCCCATTAGTGACGGCAATTGGTCCAACTTCCGAGTCGGAAAAAATAGTTCCTTTGATCTGGTATCCCAGGTCATTGGCGTTTATCCTTTCGTTGTTTACAAAAAGGCGGTTGGCATAGCAAATGTTGTCCAGTGGCAAGTTTGTAGTCTCACCATCTATGATCACTTCATCGGGATCTTCAGGGTCGAAGATGTCGATGGGTTTGATCTCCTCTGTTTCACAATGTGTAAAGAAACCTAATGATACCAGGCAAAACAGGGTCTTAAGTAATTTATTTCGAATCATAATGGTAGGGTTTATTTCTGCGCGGTTTTATTTGTAGGTAGGGCAACCTGTACTGTTCCCAAGATTGAACCTATAGCTGGCTTTCAGGGTAATTGTCATATAGCTGGCTCCGATATCTTGTTTTTCAAAACCTCCCGCCAGGTATTGTCCGGTACCTGCCATGTGATAGGTAAACTGCGGTCCGAATCGATAGCGTTTTACCCGGTAAGTGACTCCAATACCCATTAATCCGGCGATTCCCTGGTCCTTCTCCACTTTCTCCTGATAGTTTATGATACCATCATAAACATCGTCTGTCAGGACACCCTGCCAGTAGCTTATTCCGAGCAATGCATAAGGGTCAAACAGTGATTTCTTCCCCATGGCCTCTAATAGTGACAATTTGATTGCTCCGTATATATTCCTGGGCTTGAAGAGAAAAATTTCTTGTTGAAAGGCCGTGTGAAACATGTAGCCCATCATCAGACTAAAAGGTGTACTTTCTTTGCCGTAGGTAGCCGATATGTCAATGGTGGGCTGCTGGGAATCCATGCCGGCCTGAAAAGTATGTGACCAGATACCATAGCCACCCGCCAGTTCCAGATAGTGCTGTTGAAATTTCCTGGATTTCAGTTTTGTATAATTCTTTCTGTTACCGGGTTTAGGGTCAATCGACAGGGCAGATGTTCTCAACGAGAATAACTGCATTAATAGCAAGAAGATAAGGGACCACCCAAAGGCCTTTAAAACCAGTGTGGCTGCTGATTTATCAGGTGACTCATGATGTTTCTGTATACCGTATTTCATCTGCAAATCGTTGTGGTTTTACCATTGATTGCAGAGAATGGGAAATGGTTACCCAAGGAAGGCAGGCCATTGCCATAATCGGCTGGAAAGGAGTTAACTACAGCTGTGTCTTACTTTGATTATTGGCCCCAAGATATCTTTTTGACAATCCTACGGTAACCAATAGCAGGGCAAGGAAGATGAGAACATACCACAGCATAGTCCATAAGTTAGTGGCCCCGGACATTATTACTGGCTTTGGGTCGCCCTGGGAAATAAAACCTGCCCAATAAAAGGGATGAGAGAATAAGTCATCTGAGCGCTTAAGGTACTCTCTTTTGGCAGCAGCCAGGGCGTGATCTTTGGTCAACCCATCCGCGATCCCCTGGTAAAACAACTCCATGATATCAGCAGTGGCCTCGTCTTGTGCAGGCCACAAACTCATGACAATACTAGGACATCCGGCATAGGCAAAAGCCCTTCCCAGGCTCATTACTCCTTCACCCCGTTCCAGTTTACCGTAACCGGTGTTGCAGGCGGAAAGTACTGCCATTTGGGCATTGAGTTGCATATTGTACAACTCCCACACATGAAGGTCACCATCGTTGACAGAATCCTCGGAAATGGTAAAAAGCAGACGGGAGTTTAACGGATTCTGATCATCCACAATGGCATGGGTAGCCAAATGTATAATATCTGATTCCGGTGCCGCCCGTTTAAACTGGGATTCGGTAGCGGCGGCATCCTGGAATAATTGTCCGGTAAAGTAGCGAGCGATAACCCCTGTCTCTCGTTTGGTACCTTTCAATTCCGCAAGCGTACCCCTGACGGTTTCCTGAACAGGAGAAGTTGATCCGTTTACTGCCAGTGAAGACCTCTTATTGAACTCAGGGGCAAATGCCAGGTAATTAAAGTTCCTGTCAGGTTTTTCACGCTGTTTGGTAGCCATCAACGAAGTGGAAGAAAAAGCATAGTTCAAATTGATATCAAAAATCAGGTAAGGAAGATCCATAAAGCCGGTTTCAGAAGCAGTATAGGTAGTGCTCAAAATTTCAAAGGGAAAGTAATTTAGTACACCATCAGGTACGATGGTCACGTTTTTATTTTGGATCATTCCGGCGGTCGGGCCAATCAATTGCTGGTATAATTGATGACTGGCCAACGCAAATTCTTTGGAGAAGGAAAGTTTTTGATTCAGGCAGTCCCTTAGTAGCTGAACTTGATTATTAAAATCATCCGTTACCGGGTTACTGTAAAAAACAAGCTCCCTGGAATCAACCGCCAAAGCATAGAGCGTTGAATCTCCCATAAAATAAATTATCAATGCTTCATTTTCAGTTACTTGAGCCCGGACTGAATTAAGCGTAGCTACCTCAGTATTGTACTTCAGCGCGTGGTATTCCGGGTGAGAATTGGAAATGGCATGCATAAGGCTATCGTAGGATTTTCGGAATCTAAATGCCTTGCTACGCCAGAGACCTTTTTTTTGGTCATCGTTTTCAACCCTTGCCTGTGTTTCATAGAAAGCCAGTTTAGCTTTAAGGTCTGTTTCTGTCTCGATCAAAGCATCGGGAATATTGGCAAATTGTTTAGCGGCTGTCTCCCTTATGGTACTTAGCAGCATAAACGATTTACTTTTTTCCATAATCTGAAATGCTGATGCCAGGTACATTTCGCTTCCCTTCACTTCATAGAGTTCTTTGACCACACTTAAGCTTCTTTCATATATCCTAAGATGGTTTTCAAGCAGGCTTTGTTTCGAGCCCTGTTCCAGGAAGCCGACCCTCAGGGTATCAATGAGACTTATTGCCAGTTGCAAAGTCTCATGAGATCGCTCCAGGTATATCGGGTTGTCTTCGGCCTGATATTGTTTGCGAAAAGCCCAGGCTTTCTGGCTGAGAATTTCCAGCGTTGTTGGCAGGGTACTTAGCTGTGGCAGTGTGGGATTAATGGAATAATCGGGCGCCAGCCCTGGTACTAAAGCAGCCAGTGCCGTCTGATATTGGTTCAGGGCCTTTGTTGCCTGGTCATTCTCAAGATAAGCGTCTCCCATGGCCTGGTAGGTTTCTGCGATTTCGGGATGGTGGGGACCGAAAGCATCGGTCAATACACTAAGTGATTGTTCAAAGGACTTCCAGGCATCATCAAATTGACCCAGTTCGGTGTAGCAATAGCCGATGTTGCGATAACTTTCGGCAACGAAATTGGCTTGATCTACCATGGTAGTCAATCCTGAGTTGATGGAGCGGTTGAGGTGATCTATGGCCAGCTGGAATTGATCCATTTTTAAGAGGGCAACCCCGATCAGGGCGTTAGCAGCTGCTTTTCCCGCCAGAATATCGCGGTTAACCTCTTTATTCTGTAAAAAAATATCCAGTGCTTCTCGGAA
Organism: Bacteroidia bacterium; assembly: GCA_030430675.1. Classification (GTDB taxonomy): domain Bacteria; phylum Bacteroidota; class Bacteroidia; order Cytophagales; family Cyclobacteriaceae; genus SZUA-3. The sequence continues at coordinate 42,105 of JAUIKU010000011.1, forward strand.
ATAGCGTAAGGCTTCTTCTGGTTGTTCAAGGTTTAAATAAGCCTGACCAGTGGTAAGCAGGGGTGTTGCGTACCGGGAATGGTTACTTCCAACGGATTCTCTTAAAATATCAGCAGAGATCTGGGCATGCTTTAAGGCTAAATCGTAGTCACCATATGCCATATAACAATCGGCTATGCTATAATGGTCTTCTCCAACCCATATATGGTTCTCTCCAAATGTGTGCAAGTCAACTTCCAGCGTTTTTTGTAAATACTCAAGAGCCTTATAATAATCTCCCATACTGTAGTAAACCCTGCCCAGGTTATAGCTGGATACTCCGGTTTCAGGATGTAAATTCCCCAGCATTTTTTGTTTGGCAGACAAGCTATTAAAATGATATTCCAGTGCTTTTTCGTATTCATGCTGGTCCTGGTAAACATTTGCCAGGTCATTGTAAACCCTGGCGATGTCCAATAGGTGCTCCCCCGGAAGCTCCTGGTAGATTGATAAACTCTTAAGTAAATATTCGATAGCTTTTTCTGAACTATTGCCCAGCAGATAATACGCCACACCCAACCGGGAATAAACTCCACCTACTTGTTTACTAGTTGCCCCCAGGCTTTTGGTGAAGATGTCCAGCGCAATATTATAATGATCAATAGCCGTATCGATCTTCCTTTGTTTGGTAAAGCAGTAACCCAATCGAGTATAGGATTCGCCAAGCACCGGGTCCTGTGGATCAAGGTGGCGGGAACCCAATGCAATCGCTTCTTTTAAATTGCTTTCTGCCAGGTCGTATTTTGACAAATCGATAAAGGTCAAACCCAATCCGTTCAAGGTTTTAACTTTCAGCTTATGGTTACCCGTTTTGGTGGAAACTTCCAGAAGTTCCTGATACAAAACCAGGGCACTGTCGTAGCTAGAGGCATCTTTTAATGAATCCGCCTGGGATAGTAACTGCAAATTTTTCTCAGTATCCTGACCTGGTAACCAAAGGCCACAAAATAACGCAATGCCTAGTATGGGTATTCTTATTAGCATGGTGCCGGGGTTACAACTCTTTCAGCAGTTGACCGGCATCCGCGGCGTATTTGCCTGCACCTTTTTCATGTAATGCTGAAAGGATATCACGGGCTTTGTCGATATCATTCAGTTTTAGATAAGTCAGGCCGAGAAACCACTGGGCAGCGGTTAAATATTCGCCCGACTCAAACTTTTGCAAGATATGGAAGCGATTGCGGGCGTCCTGAGGTTGTTCCAGCGCCAGGTAACATATTCCGCTGTAAAACAGCACCCCTTCGTTTTCCGGCTCATTGGCTAATACCTGTTCAAAACCTGAAACCGCAGATTGGTAGTCCTGCTGATTGTACGCTTGCAGCGCTGCCCGCAGCAACTCACTTCCTGAGCTAGCACGGACCGTTATGTTCTCAGGAGGTACCTGAAAATAATCAGAAAACAGACGGTCCGGGGTCGGGGCCTGAAACCATATAAGATAACTCGCGACTACCAATGCCACTATTGACACTGCCGCAGCCATTAAATAGCGGTAATTAAAATTTTGTCTGGAGTTCTTTTTTTTTGACTTGAGTTCCTGTTCAATGATTTCCAGGTCTTTTTTGAAGTCCGCCACCTCCGTATTAAGCGCTTTGGACATTTCATCCACCAGGCGTACTCTACTGGCAAACGCTGTATCATTACGCATGCGGTCTTCCACTGCCGATTGTTCTTCAACGGTCAGCGTACCCTGCAGATAGCTTTCGATTAACTCTAAATCCTGTTCCACAATCAGTTGCTTAGTTCCCTGTATAAAGTGTCCTGCTCAATGGCGGTAATTAGGAAAGCTCGTACTTTTCTTTCGATCAAGGCTGGGCAAGCTTAGCAGTTCTCATGCACAATCTGTCACGTACGACAGCATTTTGAGCGGGGTTTAAGCCAAAGATATCCAACAAGTACACCCGGAGCCTTTAGTCGAATGTCTGTTTTCGCATCACTGCACCTTACATACGCTCGTTACCGCCGAGCAGAACGTCCCTTCCAGTCTTGAAGCACTCGTAGCCGCGGTTGCGGCGCAGGGCACC
>JAUIKU010000224.1 GCA_030430675.1 Bacteroidia bacterium
ATTTTATGCTGGCCAGAAGCTACGGCACCCCGCCGGTGGTAAATGAACTGTTCACTTCGCTGGAGGATGCCCGTATGTCGAATTCAGCACCGGGGGAAATTTGGGAAGCAATCATCAGTGACCTGAACTTCGCCAAGACCAACCTTCCGGCACAATGGGATACGGATAATACCGGCAGGGCTACCTCAATGGCTTCATATGCCCTATTGGGCAAGGTGTATCTTTACCGGGCTCAATGGATGGGCAATGCTGCTGATTACGGCAATGCCCTTACCGAATTCAGTAATGTGATCGGTAATTTTTCCCTGGTATCTGATTTTGGCGATAATTTCCGGGCAACTACCGAGAACAATGCCGAGTCAGTTTTCGAAATTCAAATGACCAGAGGAGATTTTAACCCCTGGTTAGCCGTTGATTTTGGCTTAAATGAAAATCAGAACATCGGTGCCGCCGGTACCGGAAGAAAAATAGTAACCGGGGCATCCTGTCACAATGGAGTATGTGCTCCAGGTGCCAATTCACACGGATACGGTCAAATGCATATCACACTTGGATTGCAAAACGAATTTGAACCTAACGATCCCAGAAGAGTCCAGACAATTTATCTGGATGGAGACCAATACACCGAAGCCGGAGATATTTATAGTTCAGACTGGTCCATCACAGGTTCCACTCCGTCAAAGTATATCAATCCATTCGTTCCGGAAGGCTTTCCCAACAACTGGGACGGTAATAATGAACGTATCATCCGATATTCCGATGTCCTGCTAATGGCCGCTGAGGCTGAACTATTGGGCAATAATAACGTTCAACAGGCAGCTGATTACATCAATATGGTTCGGGATAGGGCCCGTGACTATCATCAAGTTCTCTATGGAGTACCGGCTCCCGCGGGTACGCTTCCTCCTGTGGCGGCAGGAACTGTGGATGAAGTATTTGATGCCTTGATGCATGAACGCCGCATTGAGTTGGCCCTGGAAGTTCACCGTTATGACGACCTGGTGCGCTGGCATCGTGCCGGACTGATCAATATCGCTACGGATATCGATTTTGGAAACAGCATTGCCAATTCCAACTGGGATGATCGGCACCTGTTAAAACCAATTCCCCAAAGTGAAATCGATCTCAATCCAAACCTGCAGCAAAACCCGGAATATTAGCCTATTTTAATACTCTTAAAAATGGCTGAAGGAGAAATTCCTTCAGCCATTTTTTTAAGGAAAGCTTACCAGCTTTCTAAATTGTATATTACATGATGAAGAAATTACTAGCCTCGTTTCTTGGATTCCTGTTAATAACCAGTTGTTCTCAGGATATAGAGGAACAGGTGAGCTCCAAAATATTCAACCAGCTGACCCCTGACCAAACGGAGATATCTTTTAGCAATGATCTCAATGAAAATGACTCCATTAACTATTTCACCTACGGTTATATTTACATGGGCGGTGGAGTGGCAGCTGGTGACCTAAACAACGACGGTTTACCTGAATTGTTCTTTACCGCCAATATGAAAGAGAACAAGCTGTATCTGAACCGGGGAGACATGCAATTTCAGGACATCTCAGAGCAGGCAGGAGTTGAAGGAGACGACCGTTGGATTACCGGAGTTACCATGGCCGATGTCAACAGCGATGGATGGCTGGACCTTTATGTTTGTGCCGCAGGATTGTACGGGAACAAACAGAATCTGCTTTACATCAACCAGGGCGTTGACGCCGATGGCATACCAGCATTTAAGGAGCTAGCCCATGAATTTGGTGTGGCAGATGAAGGCCAAAGCACCCATGCCACTTTTCTGGATTATGACCTTGACGGAGACCTGGACCTTTATGTGGGAAACTATCCAATCACCGATTTTAAAAGTCCCTACTCCCACTACCGTCAAATGATGGACCATATTACCTGGAAAGACTCGGATCACTTCTACCGCAACAACGGTGATCAAACATTTACAGACATCACTGAGGAAGCAGGCTTGTTATCGTACGGACTTACCCTGAGTACCACCGTAGGCGATTTTAACCAGGATGGATATCCCGACATTTATGTTTCCAACGATTTTGCCAGCCCCGATTATTTTTACTTCAATACCGGTGAGGGATCTTTCGAGGAAAAATGTATGGACCTCACCAGCCACACCAGTTTTTATGGGATGGGTGTGGATATTGCAGATTTCAACAACGATGGCTTACTCGATATTGCACAAATGGATATGACCCCGGAAGACAATCGCAGGTCAAAAGCCAATATGGCCAGTATGAATCCTGAAGGTTTCAAAGAAATGATCAACTTAGGACTTCATCACCAGTACATGAAAAATGTACTGCAGGTGAATTCCGGGTTTAATTCCGAAGGTTATCCTCTGTTCAGTGATGTTTCTTATATGGCCGGTGTTGACGCCACAGACTGGAGCTGGGCCTCGTTGTTAGCAGACTTTGACAACGATGGACTGAAAGATCTCTTCGTCACCAACGGTACCAGGAGAGATATCAATAACAAGGATTTCTTCATTGACCTAACAAAAAACAACAGCAACTTTTTTGGAGAAGTCAAAGTTGACAATAAGCTGGATGTGGTGATGGAAATGCCATCGGAGAAAATTGACAACTATATTTTTAAGAACAACGGAGACCTTACTTTTAGCAGAACCAACATTGAATGGGGAGTAGAATTCGCCGGATTCTCTAATGGTGCCACCTATGTTGACCTTAACCGTGACGGTGACCTGGATTTGGTAGTGAATAACATTGATGGCCCAGCCTCAGTATTTGAAAATCTCACCTCCGATCAGTCTAGGGGGAATTATATTGAGTTTCGTTTGAATGGTCCTGAAGGAAATGTATTCGGATTGGGTACCAAGGTCTCCATCTCTCACAACGGCGTTACACAATTCAACGAAGTTACTTTGAGCCGCGGTTTTCAATCTTCAGTGGAACCGTTGGTTCATTTTGGGCTGGCCAAAGATCAAAAAGTCGATGAACTCCTGGTCATATGGCCTAATGGCAAAACCCAGAGACTGGAAGATTTGCAAGCCAACCAGGTGTTAACCCTCGATTATAATGATGCCGAAATGGTCCGACAAGATTCACCCCCAGCCAGACTACAATACCTGGATATTACAGAAAAGCTGGGTATCGACTACCACCATCATGAAAACGACTATAACGACTACCGGGATGAGGTACTATTGCCCCACCAAACCTCACGCTTAGGTCCGGCACTAGCCACAGCGGATATTAATAATGATGGGTTGGATGATTTTTATATTGGAGGAGCCAGTGGTCAAAACGGAATGCTTTATGTACAGCAGGAAAATGGAACATTTCTGGCTATACAAGAATCCCTATGGCATGAAGATGCTGAAAAAGAAGATACCGGTGCGGCTTTTTTCGATGTTAACAATGACGGATTCCAGGATCTTTATGTGGTCAGTGGTGGGAATGAGTTTGAGGATAATGACCAAAGACTTCAGGACCGGCTTTATCTCAACGATGCCAAAGGAGGTTTCATTAAATTAACGGCAGCCCTGCCCACCATGTACACCAGTGGTGCTAGTGTTGCCTATTTTGACTATGATAAGGACGGAGACCTTGACCTGTTCGTTGGGGGCAGGTTAACCCCCGGATCCTACCCGGTGGCACCCCGAAGTTACCTGCTGGAAAATGTTTCTAATGCTGAACAGGTGAAATTCAATGATGTTACCGAGTCTGTTGGTTACGACCTCAAGTATCCCGGTATGGTAACCAGTGCGGTATGGCTCGAAAACGAATATACCGAACTGGTGTTGGCCGGAGAATGGATGCCGGTGAGCGTGTACCGGTATGTTGACGGCGAATTCAGGAATATGACAAAGACGCTTGGATTGGAGCACAGCAGCGGTTGGTGGTTTAGCCTGGCCAAGTTCGATTTTGATCACGATGGGGATATGGATCTCATTGGCGGCAATTTAGGTTTAAACTATAAATATCAGGCCTCGGAAGAAGCCTCTTTCGACATCTATTCTGCAGATTTTGATGAAAATGGCAACCTCGATATCGTATTGAGCTATTACAATGAAGGCATACAGTTTCCGGTACGCGGGCGTCAATGTTCTTCGGAACAGATCCCGGCGATCAAGAAGAAGTTCGCCAATTATAATGATTTTGCGGTGGCGGATGTGTCTGAAGTCTATACCCAAAATGCACTGGAGAATGCTTTGCACTACCAGGTTTTGTCATTTGCAAGCAGTTTTATCGAGAACAAGGGAGACCATTACCAGCTAGTCCCCCTGCCTAATATTGCTCAGGTTTCGTCTATTCACGGTATTATAACTGGCGACTTCAACCACGACGATAAAGCCGATATTTTCCTGGCCGGTAATTTTTACGTCTCTGAAATTGAAACCCCCCGGGATGATGCCGGGCGTGGACTGGTACTCTTCGGAGATAATGCCGGTGATTATCGTTCCATCCCCGCTTCAGAGACCACCCCTCTTCCCTCCTATGATACCAGAAATGCCGTGAAACTTCGCACAGCTAAAGGATCGATCATCTTGTTGGCCAACAATGATCAACCACTCAAGGCAATCAAAGTGATTATGGGCAGTCCGGAGGGCCTGGCCTCCGCAAAGCAACCCTGATCGGGCCCTTTCACCCTATTGATAACCTGAGTTATTTAACCTATATTAAGTCGATTGGAGGTCACCAATAATGGTATTGACATCCGGTAACAATAACCAAACTAACAGATGGACAGATCAATGATTTATAAGGGATCGCTGACCGCATTGGCTTTGCTGTTCAGCATACCCCTACTGTGCCAGCAGATCTCAAAAGAGGACCTGCTTTTCCTCACCCCCGAATGGACCGGAGCGCGATTTGATGACGGACGCCCCAAGGTTCCCGACAACATCCTTGATAGAATGAAAGAGGTCACCCTGGAAGAGGCCTGGGCGGTGTTGAGAAATGCCAACTACACCAATCAGTATGAAGAGGACTGGATGACCATCAATCCCGACAGTGTACTGGTGGGGCGGGCATTGACCGCCACTTTTATGCCAGGCAGGCCTGACGTTCAACGCGCAATGAATCAACGAGGAAAAGAAGACGGACGTATTAAATCACAGAACAGCTGGCCTATAGATATGTTGGTTCCCGGAGATGTTTATGTGGTTAATCAGTTCTGGGCCCATGAAGACGGTCCTACCATAGGTGATAACCTGGGTAATTCAATTTTTGCCAAGTCAGGCAACGGTATTGTCTACAATGGGGCCATCAGGGACATCGATGGACTAAAGGAAATCGGTTCGTTTACCTCCTTTTTCCGAACCTATCACCCCTCGCATCATTTAAATAATCCTGAGGGAAGGCTGAATACCACCCTGGTTGGAATTAACAAACCTACCTGTATTGGAAAAGTAATGGTGCTCCCGGGCGATGTAATATTGGGTCGTGATGGAGGAGTAATAGTGATCCCGCCGCATCTGGCTGAGCAGGTAGTTAAAACATCTGAGGTGGTAAGATTAAGGGATATGTTCGGTCACCAACGTCTAAGAGAACAGAAGTACACCGCTGGTCAGATCGACAGCCGATGGTCAGATGAAATTGAAAAGGATTTTTCTCAATGGCTAAACGAACATATAGACGACCTGCCGGTACCAAAAGAACAAATTCAAGAATTGTTAGAATCCAGAACCTGGTAAAGTAAGAAACAATGAACAAGAACAACCGACGCTCGTTTTTAAAAAACACCGCACTGACCGGCATGACAGCAGCACTTCCCTTTGGCAGTCAGCTCGAAGCCGCCGTTAAGAAAACCTCCTTAGCTTCTGCCCCTTCCGATCTTAAGATTACCAGCGTTAAATGTGGGTTTATTCGCGGTGGAAGCGGTCTGTTCGTAAAAATATATTCTAACCAGGATATTTGGGGATGTGGAGAAGGGGTAGATGCCACCCCCGGCACCTACCACCTGGTGAAGCGCTTCGAAACCATGCTGGTAGATAAAAATCCGCTGAATGTTCATCGTTTGTTTGAAGATATACGGCGGCGCGGTGTTTTTGGAGGTGCACAGTCAGGCATGTACGTAGCAGTGATGTCAGCCATTGAGGCCGCCCTGTGGGATCTTACCGGTAAGGCTTTGGGATTGCCGGTATACCAGTTATTAGGTGGTAAATTTCGGGATAAGATCAGGGTGTATTGTGATACGGCGTTGTATCAAAACAGGCAGCCTACACCGGAAGATTTCGCTCAGGCAGCCAGGAAAACAGCGGACATGGGCTTTACAGCCATTAAGTTTGACCTGGACCAGGCGAATGATCCGAATAAATACGACCAATACAACTGGACCGCCAGCCCTGCCGAGCTCCAGAGAATGGTAGACCAAATGGCTGCAGCCCGGGAAGAAGTAGGACCTAATGTTGATATATGTGCGGACATGCATGGGCGTTACGATACCACCACCGGGGAACGGGTGGCCAAGCTACTGGAACCGCTTAATCTAATGTGGTTGGAGGAGCCAATTCCCGCTGAGAATGTCGATGCCTATAAAAAAATCACAGAATCTACCAGTACACCTATTTGCGCGGGAGAAAATATCTACCTGGCCTATGGATTCAGACGGTTACTTGAGATCGGGGGGGCCGATATCATAATGCCCGATCTGCAGAAAGTGGGAGGGCTGGGTGAATCGCAAAGAGTCGCCAACCTGGCCAACCTGTATTATGTTCCCTTCGCTCCACATATGGTAGCGTCATTCCTGGGAGCCATGGCTTCGTGTCATGTCTGTGCCTCAGTGCCGAACTTTATGATATTGGAATGGCAGATTTACTTTCATACTAATCCCATGTTTGAAGAAATCGTAGATTACGATGGCGAAAAGTTCGTGGATGGTTTTATTCCGCTGTCGGAAAAACCCGGTATTGGGGTGGAAATTAATGAAGAGGGGATGAGAAAGTACGCTGTAGAAGGATACCCGTTTTTTGAGTAAGGAGCAACAGGGAGGAGCATACAGCATAGGTTCCGGGTTACTAGGTTATAGACTGTATAATGTATTCCGTACGCTTGACTGCAAACTGCCCGCAATGAGACTATCAACAAGAGCAAAAATCAGAGATCAGAGCATCTGTGTTTTAGGATGAAAAAATTTCTCACCGGTATATTGTTTTGCTATTGTACTTTGATGGTTACAGGCCATGCCAAAAGTCCCAGTACCTGGATACTCGGAAAATGGAAAATGGTTACCGTTTTGGAGGGCAACCAGGATATTACACCAATCCTGAATCCCGACAATGACAGATGGATCGAATTCAAACACGACGGAACCTTTGAAAGTAAAGGGGGTCCTTATGGCCATAATTCGGGGCAGTACCGGGTAGATGACGCCGGTAGCACCCTGCATATTGACAGTGATGCAGGTGAAGGCGATGACAGCAACTGG
>JAUIKU010000012.1 GCA_030430675.1 Bacteroidia bacterium
ACCTCCAGTGTTTTCATATAAAGTGCCTCAGCTTCCTTGAAGGAACCCGTTTTTCTGTTTAAGCTGGCAATGTTGTTCAGGGTATTGGCATAAAGTGGATGTTGGGTTCCAAATGTCTCCTCAAAAATGCTGAGGGCTTTTTCATAGTATGGTCTGGATTTCTCAAATTCCATTACTGCCACGTAGAAATCCCCTAAGTTGTTTAATACGGTGGCATAATCGGGACTATGGTCACCCAAGGTTTTTTCAAATATCTTTTCCGCCTGACGATAATTGCTTTCGGCTTTTTCAAAGTTCCCCATCACCTGATACAGGCTGGCCAGGTTATTCAGTGCTTCAGCTACCTGCCGGTGCTGGTTTCCATAGATGTTACGGCGAAGGTTAACGGTTTGGGTGAGATAAACTTCAGCCAGAGTATATTGGCCCATGGATTGCATCAATACACCAAGTTCACCGGTGGCGTTGGCATAGGTTGGATGCAGCTGACCATAGGATTTCTCATAAATTCCAAGAGCCTCCTCAAAGTAAGCCTTGGATCGCTCATAATCGCCGGTTTTTCGGTATAGCCTACCCAGACTATAAAGGGAACTGGCGTAATTGGGATGAAATGACCCAATGGCAAACTTGCGAATATTTATGGCATTCAGATAAAGTGCCTCTGCCTGAGTGTAGCGAGCCTGGGATTCGTAAAGTTGCCCCAGGTGTTGTACGGAAGTGGCATAATCCGGATGCTGATCTCCCAGGGAAACTTTATAGTTCTCAATGGCTTCCAGATAAAGCGATTCCGCTTTTTCATATTCACCCAGATCCTGGTAGATTCCGGCCAGATTTACCAACGAAGCAGCATACTCAGAGCTGTTTATGCCCAGCAGGTCTTTCTTCAGTTCCACCAGATCCACGAACAGGCTTTTTGCCTTGGAGTAGTCCCCGCTTTCCAGGTAAGCCAGTCCCAAATCGTTGAGCAGTACCATATAGTTCTTGCTGTTGGGGCTCATATCCCGGGCGGCTAATGGCAGCGCCTCTTCCAGCAATGAGACGCATTTGTTCCAGTCCTTGTTCCAGTAAATCTCCGTACTGTCGTACAGGGCTTTCCAGCTCTGGGCGGATACCGGATTAAATATGAGGGCAACCAAACAAAAAATTAAAAAAATCCTCATGCGATGCTAGCGTGAACAAAAAGTATGCCTTGACTTATCAAACGATAAATAAATGACTATCGCTGCCAATTCGCAATGTGATTACCGGTTGAATATTACATACACCAGAAATCAACCCGGGTATATCAAAAACTACCCTGGCGGGTGTTATTTGCCTAATTTGTCTATAGTAAGGGGCACAGGGGTGGAGCCGTTAAATAAAAACAACGTCATCCAGGAGTTTTTGACCGAATTCCTGCTCAAAAATGTCCAGGATCATACGTTTGGACATAGTCAGCTCATGCTTCAGGGGAGCTGAATTTAGCTCCACGAATAGCTTTCTGTCCTTGACGAAGACCCTCTTGGTGCGTTTGGCGATTGGAGCGCCCATCAGCCTTTCCCAGGAGGAGGTCAGCCGGGTTGCATCAAATTTTTGTTGGATCCTGTAAACATCCAGTAGTTCATTCAATGACTCACCCACGGTGCTTAGGTTTGACTTTCTGGGGCGGTTGGTCTTTAATTTTGACATCGGCTTAAAGCTAAAGAAAAAAAAGCTTGGTCCAAAGAGAATTAATCCCGGGAAATACTGTTTTCAACCAATGTTGCCTCACCGTTTGACACCATAAACTTCCTGATATCTGAAGATACCTGCTTCAAAATAACCGCAGTTCTCTCCGCACGGGCATCGGTGATAAATATTTGGCCGAAATGGTGACTTGATACCATCTCAATCAACCTGGTAATACGATGATCATCCAGTTTATCCAATATATCATCCAGCAGCAGGATAGGCTTAAATTGTTTATGGATTTCAACTAAATCGAACTGGGCCAGTTTCATGGCGATTACAAAAGATTTTTGTTGTCCTTGCGATCCGAACTTACGAATACTTCGCTTGCCTATGGTACATTTTAAATCATCCCGGTGGACCCCCATTCCGGTTCGCTGGAGGGTTACATCCCTCTGGTGATTTGCTAAGAAACTTTGTTTGAACTGTTCTGATATCACCTCAGACTGGTAGCTGATGGCTACCTCGTCCTGGTCGTCTGAGATGGTTTTATAATGCTTTTGAAATACCGGTGCAAATTGCTCAACAAATTCGTTTCGACGCCTGGATATTGTACTCATTAAGGCCAGCATGGGTTCATCATATGATGCAATGAGCTCCGCATCGAATCGCTGTCGCGTGGCAAAGTCTTTCAGCAATTGATTACGCTGATTGAGCAGCCGCTGATATCTGAGCAGGTTGTTCAAATAGGAGTGATCGATCTGCGAGATGATGCTGTCCATAAATTTTCTGCGCACGGCGCTACCTTCCCTCAGGATATCGGTATCGTAGGGGGTAATCAATACCACCGGGAACAAGCCCACGTGGTCACTTAACCTGGTGTAGACCTTCTGATCCTTTTTTACAATTTTTTTGGCGCCAGTTTTACAACTGCACTGTACCTTAGTCCTGGAACCCCCTTGATTGAATACTCCCCGGACCGAAAAATAGTCACAGTTGTGCTGAATATTTTGCTGATCGATGGTATTGAAAGCGCTCTTAGTAAGCGACAGGTAGTGAATAGCGTCCAGCAAATTGGTTTTACCACTTCCATTGGGACCCAGGATGCAGTTAATGTCCGCAGAAAATTCCAGCTTGTTTTCTGTATAGTTTTTGAAACAGCTCAAACTGATATTTTCCAGGTACATTAATTTCCTAGTTGGTGGTTTTTTAACTAATTTGCGGGTCTTTCAGAAAAATCTGAATCCAATTTGATAACCACCTGGGTATGGCGACTACAAAGGCAAAATCTACAGCAAAGGTAAATTCCAAGGCCAACTTTTCAAAGGACACCTATCTTCATTGGTATGAGAGTATGCTGCTGATGCGCAGGTTCGAGGAGAAGGCCGGTCAGTTGTACGGACAACAGAAGATCAAGGGATTCTGTCATTTGTATATCGGACAGGAGGCTTGTGTGGCGGGAGCTGTTTCCGCTTTGCAAAAAGACGACAAATATATCACCGCTTACCGGGACCACGCTCACCCCATAGGCTTGGGCACCGATCCGAAATATATTATGGCGGAGTTGTTCGCAAAAGCCACCGGGATCTCCAAAGGAAAAGGGGGTTCCATGCATATATTTGACAGGGAACACAATTTTTTCGGAGGACATGGTATTGTAGGTGGTCAGATTCCTCTGGGCATTGGTATTGCTTTTGCGGAAAAATATCAGAAGACCAACAATTTGTGCGTCACCTATATGGGCGACGGTGCAGTAAGACAGGGGGCATTTCACGAATCATTGAATCTGGCCATGGTATATAAATTGCCCGTCATCCTGGTAATAGAAAACAATGGCTATGCCATGGGTACTTCAGTGGCCAGAACCTCAAATGTGACTGACCTGTATACCCTGGGGGAAGCCTACGATATACCTTCAGCCCCGGTGGACGCAATGAAAGTGGAAGAGGTGCACAATGCCGTGGCAGAAGCCGCTGAGCGGGCAAGGGCAGGTGAAGGGCCTACTTTACTGGAGTTTCGTACCTATCGGTACAAGGGACATTCCATGTCGGATCCGGCGAAATATCGTACCAAAGAGGAGGTGGCGGAATACAAATCCCAGGACCCCATTGAACAGGTAAAGAAGACCATATTGTCTAAGAAATATGCCACTGAAAAACAGATCGAAGAAATCGACAAGCAAATAAAAAAGCAAGTAGCTGAGGCTGTGGATTTTGCCGATGAATCTCCTTTCCCTGATCCTTCGGAGGCTTTTAAGGATGTCTATGTACAGACCGACTATCCCTTCATCAAGGAATAAATCCTTCATTGGTTTTAAATCAAATAAAAACTATTAAATTTGCAACCCAAAATTTTAGATAATGGCGAGCAGGAGATATAAGGTTAAGAAATCTGCGCAGGTTGCTGAAAAGGAGGAGGTTAAAGATTTTATTGAAAAGCCTGAGGTACTGGTTGAACAGTTTTCCCGGACTGAGGCATTCTTCAATAAACACAAGTCGCTGGTATATGGCGTATTAGGGGTTATAATATTGGTGGCCGGAGGAGTTCTGGGTTACCGGTATTATGTATCCAGCCAAAACGACATCGCTCAACGAGAAATGTTTCAGGCGGTATTCTATTTTGAACAGGACAGCCTGTCCCAGGCCCTGAACGGTGATGGACTGAACTTCGGGCTGTTGGACATAATTGAAGATTACGGATCTACCAAAGCGGGAAATCTGGCCAGGTTTTATGCCGGGACCTCCTACTTGAAGTTGGGAGAATATCAAAATGCAGTGGACCAGCTCAAGGCATTCAGCAGTTCCGACCTTTTGGTCCAGTCCAGGGCTTACGCCCTGATCGGAGATGCCTACATGGAGTTAGGTAACTATGCCGATGCCGCGGATTATTATGACAGGGCTTCCAACCACAGACCCAACGAAACCATCACTTCTCAATACCTGATGAAAGCAGCACTGGCTTATGAAAAACAATCCGATTTTCAACAGGCCATTGCGCGATACGACCAAATACTGGCCGATCACTACGGCTCCGCAGATTATCAAGATGCAAAAAAATATAAAGCGAGATTAGAAGCACTGGCCTCCCCATGATATTTGTAAAATGAAAAATGAATTAAAGGGACAAGGCCAGACGGTTTGGTCCCTTTTTTAGTACTAATATGGCAACCTCAAGTAAAAACCTAAGCACTTATTCAGCGGTTAATCTAACCGGCACCGGGTCCAGCAGATTCGGGGTGGTAGTATCGGAGTGGAACAACACCATAACAGAGTCACTTTATGAAGGGGCTCGCCAGACCTTGTTGGATCACGGCGCTCAAAAAGAAAATATTGAATACTATCAGGTACCGGGAAGTTTTGAATTAAGTCTGGGGGCGCAAAGACTGGCACAAAGAAAGGATATTGATGCCGTAATATGCCTGGGTTGTGTGATCCAGGGAGAGACCAGGCATTTTGAATTCATCTGTAATGCGGTGGCAGCTGGCCTCACCGAAGTATCGCTAAAGTATAACAAGCCGGTAGTATTTGGTGTACTCACTACGGATACTTATCAGCAGGCACTTGATCGTGCCGGCGGCAAACATGGCAATAAAGGAGACGAAGCAGCCATTACAGCTATTAAAATGTTATACGATGGAGAATAAAGTAAGAGTCTTAAAGTTTGGTGGAACGTCAGTAGGGGCTCCTGACCGCATGCGCCAGGTGGCCAGGTTGATCCTGGCAGACCAGGCGCCTAAAATAGTTGTTCTTTCCGCATTGTCGGGAACTACCAACAGCCTGGTGTCCATTGGTGAAAGTTGGAAGGTGATGAAATTGTCGGAAGTGGAGCAACAAATCGAAACGCTCTACGACCACTATCTGAATTTCATCAATGAATTGCTTTCACAACAGCGCCAGGCAGGGAAAGAGGTAGTGGACAGTCATTTTGACCAAATCCGTAAACTTACTGCAGTATCATACAATCGGTCCAGTAATCGCGAGCTACTGGCCCAGGGTGAGCTAATGTCCACCAGGCTTTTTGTCTTATACCTGAAAGAGATCTCGCAAGAAGCAATATTGATTCCCGCCCTGGAAGTGGTCTCTACCGATGAAAACGGGGAACCCGATATAAGTTTGATCTCCGAGCGGCTAGGAGACATACTTCAGGCTAATTCAGATCATGGGTTGTTTGTCACCCAGGGATACATTTGCCGCAATCACGTGGGGGAAATTGATAACCTGAAACGAGGAGGCAGCGACTATACCGCCTCTTTGCTGGGGGCTGCCACAAATGCCTCTGCCATTGAAATATGGACCGATATTGACGGAATGCACAATAACGATCCCAGGATCGTTCCCGACACCTATCCATTGCACACCCTTTCATTCGATGAGGCGGCGGAGCTGGCCTATTTTGGCGCCAAGATACTGCACCCCAATACCATTTGGCCTGCACAGAAATACAATATACCGGTTAAGCTGCTGAACACCATGGCCCCGCAGGCCAAAGGAACCATTATCAGCAGCGCTAAAACGCCGGGATCTATAAAAGCAATCGCCGCGAAAGACGGGATTACTGCCATTAAGATAAAATCCAGCCGGATGTTGCTGGCCTATGGTTTTATGAGAAAGGTTTTTGAAATATTCGAGCATTTCAAGGTACCTATTGACATGATCACTACTTCTGAAGTGGCGGTATCATTGACCATCGATGATGACGAAAACCTTAAAGCACTAGTTGCCGCACTTGAGCAATATGGGGAAGTGGCGGTTGATCCTGACATGACCATTGTTTGTATTGTGGGAGACTTGATATCCGAAGAAATAGGATTGGTAAAAAAAGTGCTGCGAAGTATCGGTGATCAGCCGGTGAGAATGATTTCATTCGGAGGTAGTCGCAACAACATAAGCATTTTGATCCCCACCCGCTCCAAAAAGGAGGTCTTGTTATCTCTGAATCAGGGACTGTTCCTGCCCAGGGAACAACCGGTGGATAAATCGCAGTGAAATAAGTCTTTCAAATAATTATTTCAGATTCCCAAGTTAGTTCTATATATTGACTGCCCCGGATAAAATCTGCTATCAGGGAATCCAATATTGAACAACTGAAAAACATCCGATGGCAACCATAATTATCGCAATTTTTATCGTTGGATATTTATCCATTACCCTGGAGCATCCCCTGAAATTGGACAAGACAGTACCAGCTCTGATAATGGCATCCCTAATGTGGGCCGTACTGGCCATTGCGTTTCATGGAGGAAGCATAACCATAATTGATACGCACGATCACATTTTTGATGCCTCAGCAGGATACACGGAAGAAGTAGAGGAGGGGTTTGTTAATACGCTGTTACATCATTTGGGTAAGACCGCTGAAATATTGGTATTCCTGATTGGTGCCATGACCATAGTGGAAATCATTGACCTGCACAAAGGGTTTCAAATACTCAAGGATTATGTAAATACCAGAAACAAGAAGAAATTATTATGGATTGTGGGAGTTTTGGCATTTATACTTTCAGCCATCATCGACAATCTAACCGCCACTATTGTATTGATTACCCTGCTGCGGAAATTAATACCCAATAAACAATCAAGGCTCTGGTTTGCGGCCATGATTGTAATTGCAGCCAATGCCGGGGGGGCATGGTCACCTATCGGCGATGTTACTACCACCATGTTGTGGATTGGTAAAAAGGTGTCGACCGGAGGGTTGATCTCGAAGCTGGTAGTGCCCTCTATTATTTGTTTCGTGGTACCGACTTTGATCGTAAGCTATATGACCCCCTTCCGGGGAGAGATTGATGCCGACTCCGATGAAGAGCAGGACAATACCCGGTTGTTAAGCAGTAAGGCCATGTTGTATTTGGGTTTGGGAGCTATCGTATCGGTACCGGTATTTAAAACTGTTACCCATCTGCCACCGTATTTGGGAATGATGCTGGCCCTGGGTGTGGTGTGGCTGGTTTCGGAATATATTGTACCCGAGAAGAATTTTACTCCCAACAGGCGAGATCATTACCGGACCCATCATGCACTGGCCCGTATAGAAATGTCCAGTATACTTTTCTTTTTGGGAATTCTGATGGCCGTGGGGGCGCTGGAGTCGTTGGTGGTTGCCGGCAGTGAGGTGGGCAGTCTGAGATATGTGGCAGAGGGGCTAGACGCAGCCATACCCAATCAGAACCTGGTAATTATGATGCTGGGAGTGGCTTCGGCCATAATTGACAACGTACCGCTGGTTGCGGCATCCATGGGAATGTATAACTTCCCCATGGACGATTATCTATGGCACTTTATCGCTTATGCGGCAGGTACGGGAGGCAGTATGTTGATTATCGGAAGCGCTGCAGGTGTGGCCGCCATGGGAATGGAGCGCATCGATTTTATATGGTACCTGCGAAAAGTAAGCTGGTTGGCGGCATTGGGATTTGTAGCGGGATCGGTAGTGTACATTGCCATGCATTAAAGGTCAAATCTCAAACAAGAGATCGGCACATCTCATTCTTAACAACATTTTTCAGGGTAAAGGTTTGACTAGGCCAACACCAATCTGGTGTTAAAAAAGGTTAATTGCTGGGAATAATTGGGTGGTTTTACCTCCTTTGCAGTGGCTCAAACCGAATCAAATGCGAAACCTGGCCATCGATATGGGGAACTCCAGGGTAAAGGCAGGGCTTTTTGACAACTCCCGGTTGCAATCAGTGTTGTACGATCCTGAACCCGAAACACTTCCGGAATTGGTAGCAGCACAGGCTGTGGATCAGGTAATTGTCTGTTCGGTGGTATCCAACCTGCAAGATTTCGAAAAAGAAACCGGCCTGAGCGATGTTTACAAGTTAACTGCAGACCTGGAGTTACCTATAAGCAACCTGTATCAAACTCCCCGGACCCTGGGTATGGACCGACTGGCAGCAGCAGCTGGAGCACACTTCCTATACCCGGAGGAAAATTGCCTGGTAATTGATGCCGGTACTACCATTACCTATGACCTAATTACCAACGAAGGAGCGTACTTAGGAGGAGGGATTAGCCCCGGATTGGGACTGCGATTCCAGTCATTGAACCAGCACACCCGTCAGTTACCTCATCTAAGATCAACTAACCAGGAAGTCTCCCTGATTGGAAATAGTACCGAGTCATCGATTAAAAGTGGTGTTGTGAACGGGACAGTAGTCGAAATTGAGGGAATGATTCGTAGTTATGACGAAAAATTCTCAACTTTGAAAGTTATCATGTGTGGGGGAGATGCTACTTTCTTTGAAAGTCGGATAAAAGCCCCCATTTTTGTGAACCCTCACCTGGTATTAATCGGATTGAACAGTATTTTAATGTATCATGCTCGGAATAAGTAGGATAGCTGTTGTTGTAGCATTAATTTTTTCGGTGTCAGGCCTCAGCGCTCAGAACACCTACAGTCCCTACAGTGTTTTTGGGATAGGAGATTTAAACAGCATGGACCTGGTGCCCAATATAGCTATGGGTCGTGTAGGTATTAGCACCCCCAATCCCTTCCATTTGAACAACAAGAACCCCGCTTTGTTGCCCTATAACCGGGTGGTGGTATTTGAGTCAGCCGTCACCGTAGAGCAGAAGAAACTGAGCACCGACGCCCTGTCACAAGACAATTTTACCGGAGGTCTTGGCTACCTGGGGTTTGCCTTTCCGGTAGTCAGAGAGGTATGGACCATGAGTTTTGGTTTGATGCCATACAGCATTGTAAACTACGAGAGCAGGGAACTGGGTTTTGTCCCAGGAACCGAAACTCCTTTAAGTACCACATATACCGGTAGTGGAGGAGTGACACAGGCCTATTTTGCCAGTGGGATCAAGCTAACCAAAGGGCTGTCGGTGGGTCTCAGGGCGGCATATCTTTTTGGAAGTATCAAACAGGAGACGGAATTCTTTGTTGCGGAAACCAGCTTCAGGAGTGCGGACGTTTCAAAAAATGCCTTTTCTGATATTGCCTTCAGTCTGGGGGCAGCTTACAGCCTGGAATTGAGAAAAGATGAGAGCTATTTGAATTTTGGAATAACCTATGACCTGGGAGAAAATCAGACCGTGAAAAGGTTGGAACAGTTGGAACGTAGAGATCTGAGCGGTGACCGACAGTCGCCTGACGATCCTCCCTACCTGGTAACCAATAATCTGAAGGGCAGTGTGGATTTTCCCGCCACCGTGGGAATCGGAATTGGTTTCGAGAAAAGGTTGAAATGGACGGTGGCTGCGGACATAACACTGGGACAATGGTCTGACTATCGCAATTTTGATGGAGAAGATGTTGGCCTGAATGACCTGACAGCCATCGGAATTGGCGGAAGCTATTTACCCGATGCTTTTGCCGTAGGAAACTATCTTAACCGGGTCACCTACATGGTTGGATTAAGGTATGAGAAGACCCCTTATCTGGTGAATGATCAGGAAATTAATGATTTTGGTATCAATTTTGGTGTAACACTACCGTTACAGACTATTTCCAGGCTGAGCTTGGCCTTTGAAGTAGGAGAGCGGGGCAGTACCGACCCTGGACTGATCCAGGAAAGATACTTTAGAGCTTATTTGGGAATTACTGTAAACGACAATAAATGGTTTATTAGAAGAAAATTCGATTAAATATGAAATTCCAGGCCTTATTGATGTTCCTAGTTATATTGATCTCTGGCTTACCGGTTGTTGCTCAAAACGGCTGGAACTGGCCCGAGGACCGGGCTACCGCAATGGAAAAGAATGCCCTCTATACCGATGCCATGAAGCTCGATAACTATCCGGAGGCCCTAAAGAATCTGACCTGGCTGTTTGAAAATGCCCCGGATCTCAACCCATCCATCTATATCAATGGTCAGAAGATCTATGAGCAGCTTTCGGAACAGGATGCTGAGAAGAAAACAGCTTACCAGGAAAAGGCCTTGGAAATGTACGACCTAAGGATCAAGTATTTTAACAAAGAGGCTCAGGTACTGAACAGGAAGGCCTCAACCGCCTACAAGTATTATCGCAATAATCCTGAAAAATATCCCGAATTGCTGGACTTATTTGAAAAGGCCCTGGAATTAAACGGCAGTAAGTTGTACGATGGTAATACCATTGCCTACATGGATATTATCAGGCGTTATGAAAAAGGAGCCGGAGATTTGTCCGATGAGGAGATTCTGGAGCGGTATGATAAGATTACCGAGGTACTGTCGCAAAAGCAAGGAGAGAATATCGAATCCATGCAAAGCAAGATTGATGAGATGCTGCTGGAAGTAATCGATGTTGATTGTGACTATGTAGAGACCATTATGGGAGAGAAACTCATATCCGAGCCAGACAATATTAAATTGGCCAAGCGGATCATCCAACTTTCCCTGAGTGGGAAATGTGCCGACAGCGAAGTGTTTATGTTAGCAGCAAAGACTGTATTTGAAGAAGAACCGAACCATGGAATGGCCAAGGTAATTGCCCTTAAATGCAAGGGAAACGGAGACAATCAATGCGCGGAAGAATACCTGAGCAAAGCCTTGGAACTAACTGAAAATGACCTTGAAAAAGGTGAGGTTTATATGTTGTTAGGTGCCATGAGAGCCAATGCAGGAGCCCTTTCACAGGCGAGGGGTTATTTTCGTCAGGCCGCCACTGCAGATCCGTCATTGGTGGGGAAAGCGTATACCAGTATCGGCAACCTTTATTTCGGCAGTTATGACGATTGCCGGCAAGGTCAGAGCAAGGTTGATGACCGGGGCTGCTATCTGGCAGCTTATGAAATGTACCAGAAAGCCGGTAACAACTCGGCCATGGAACGGGCACAGCAGCAATTCCCGTCCAAGGAGGAAGTATTCCTGGAAGGAAAAGCTGTGGGCGATGCACTTTCCGTGGGTTGCTGGATTGGTGAAAGTGTAACCATCCGGACCAGGGATTAAGCCATACTAGTTTATTTCAGCTAACCTTAAAGCTGCAAATGTCAACCAATGATCAACGAAAAAGTAAATTCTGTTTATCTGAAGTTGGCAAGTTCACTGCTATTAATGATAATGGTGTGCTGTTCCGATACCCAGGAACAGTTAGATGAAAGAGACGTGTATGACGGGGCGTTTCACGAGGTGGAAGGCCTTAAGTTGTGGTACAGTGACTCAGCGGTGGTCAGGCTGATGTTGCAGGCTGATAAGCTCCAGGAATTTGAGAATGGTGACCAGGAATACCCGGATGGTATTTACATTGAGTTTTATGGTAAAGATACCGTTAAAACTTCCACCCTGGAGGCGGACCAGGCCTACTTCAACAGTGATGAAAACGTTTACCGGGCAGTGGGAAATGTAAAGCTGGTGAGCCTGGAAAAAAATCAAAAGCTGAGCACAGAAGAACTTTTTTGGAGCAGGAAAGACCAGCGGGTATATACCGAGAAATTTGTGATCATTGAGACCGGAGAAGATGTGCTGCATGGACAGGGACTTACTGCCGCACAGGATTTTAGCAGTTATCGGATCCTAAAACCTACCGGTGAGCTGGGCCTGGATTAACTAAAAAGCAAATTTATCTGGAATATAAGCTAATCTGTTGAACACCATAATTCTTAGTCTTTCCACAGCCATTTTTATTATCGCCGTACATCAGACCATTAAATTTGGGCTGGCTTACAGCTATTGGATCTTTATGTTCAGCATTGTATTACTTTTGTGGTATAACTATCGCAAACAGAAGAACAACCAATAGTGCAGTTCGAAGTGACTAAAATTTCTTATTTTCCCTAAAAATTAGCTATGAAATAATGGAGTACAGCAACCTTTCCATAGTGCTGATATCCCTGATATTTTCTGCCGTATTTTCCGGTATTGAGATTGCCTTTGTGTCGTCGGATAAGCTGCATTTGGAACTATTGGGCCAACAGGGATCAATCACCGGCAAAGTGCTGTCCAGATTTTCCAAAAAGCCTTCGCGTTTCATCGCTACCACCCTGGTGGGAAATACCGTGGCATTAGTTATTTACGGCATTTTCATGGCAGCTATTTTAGAACCCATTCTGGCCCGGGCCTTGCCTGTGGGGTTGAACAATGACGGGCTGGTACTGTTGTTACAGACAATTCTGGCCACATTGCTGGTATTGATCACCGCAGAGTTTACCCCCAAAAGCCTGTTTATGATCAATCCACATAAAATGCTGAGACTGTTTGCCCTGCCAATGCAATTGATCTATTGGATCATGCAACCGGTGGTATTGGTGGTGGTTACCCTGTCCAAATTGATGATTGTAAAAGTACTGAGGCTGGAATATTCTGAGGACAAGCCCGTTTTCGGACTGACAGATCTAAACAATTACCTCCTGAAGCTTACGGAAAACGCCGAGGATGCCAGGGTAGAAGTGGACACTAAAATATTTAACAATGCCCTGGAATTTAAAACAGTAAGGGTGAGAGAGTGTATGATACCCAGAACGGAGATCGTGGCAGTGGATATAGAAGACACCATAGATGATCTAAAGAAAGCGTTTATTGAGAGTGGCCATTCAAAAATCCTGATATATAAAGAGACCATAGACGATATCATCGGTTATTGCAGCTCTCAGGAACTATTTAAAAAGCCCGAATCAATTGAGAAAATACTGTCGCCGATTATCATCGTACCGGAAACCCTGTTAGCCAATGAACTCATGATACAATTCATCAACGAAAGAAAAAGCCTGGCACTGGTGGTTGATGAATTCGGTGGTACCTCGGGGATCGTAAGCATTGAAGATATTATCGAGGAAATATTCGGAGAGATTCAGGATGAGCATGATGACGAGGACCTGGTGGAACAAAAGACCGGAGAAAATACCTATTTGCTCAGCGCCAGACATGAGATTGATTACCTGAACGAAACTTACCACTGGAATATTCCCGAGGGTGACTACGATACCCTTGGTGGATACATCCTGTCGGTGTATGAAGATATTCCCGATCTAAACCAGGTAATTGAAATTCCCCCTTTTACCTTTACCATTACTTCCCTGCAGGATACCAGGATCGATGTGGTTCGCATGAACATCAAACCCAAGCCAGGAAAGCCCTAAGTTTCAAGGTAATCCGTTGATTTTGACTTTTTATTGATTAATTTTGCCGTTCTTTATCAAGTGAAAAAACTGAGATCATGGCATTGATTAACAAGTTAAGGAACAAGATGGGTACCGTTATCGTGGTTGCGGTAGGTTTTGCCATAGTTTCTTTTGTGTTGGCTGATTTACTGGGCCCTAACTCCACCCTGTTCGGTGGTCAGGACAATACGGTTGGTGAAATAGCCGGTCAAACGGTAATGGTACAGGAATACCAGAACGCCATTGATGTAATGTCCGATAAGTTTACCATGAGAAACGGACGACGTCCCTCAGACCTTGAGAACAATACCATCAGGGAACAGGCCTGGGAAATGTTAATTTCGGAGATTGCCTTTAGCGAACAATTCCGGGAACTGGGGCTGGTGGTAACCGAAGAAGAAGAGGTTGACATGGTGCAGGGAAAGAATATATCACCGGAACTGGTTTCGGCTTTTACCAATCCCGAGACCGGCGAATTCGATAAGACCAGCATTGTGCAGTTTTTAAGTAACCTAAGTAACATGCCGGTGCAAAACCAGGCCATGTGGTATAGCATGGAAGAGGATATTGTTACCGGACGCCGCCGGGTAAAATACGATAACCTGCTGGTGAAATCGAGTTACGCTACCCTGGAAGAGTCCAAAAGACTTTATGAAGAGCAAACGGCAGTAGCTGAAGTTAAGTACCTGTATGTACCATACTATTCGGTGGGTGATTCTGCGGTTGCCGTCACCGATTCCGAATTACAATCGTATTTGAAAGAGCATGCTGCGGAATACCAGATAGAGGAGAGCCGTTCCATGAAATATGTGACCTTCCCGGTATTACCCTCGGCTTCAGACTCACTTGATTTCCAACAGGAGTTAGCCGAGATCAAACAGGAGTTTGCCAGTATCAGTGATGATTCAATTTACGCTCAGGCAAATACGGAGTTTGGAACAGGTTTCCGAAGTTATACTGTGGATGCATTGCCGGAAATCCTGCAAGTGGACTATGAAAATCTTACCCCGGGAGCGGTGTACGGGCCGTTTGTTGAGAACGATTATTACAACCTGTACAAAATTTCCGCAGAAGTTGAAGATACGGTTTACGCCGCCAGGGCCAGCCATATTCTGTTTAAAGGTGAGGATGATAGCGATGAGGCCAAGGCACAGGCCAGGAGAGATGCCCAGGCGGTATTACAACAAATAAAGAATGGGGCGGATTTTGGCGAAATGGCCCAGCAGCACGGTACCGATGGTACTGCCACCAGGGGTGGTGATTTGGGATGGTTCCGGGAAGGAGCCATGGTAGCTCCATTTCAGGAAGCGGTTTTCGGAGCAAGCCAACCGGGACTGCTGCCCAGCCTGGTGGAGACCGACTTTGGTTACCATATTATTGATGTTACCGAGGTCAAGACCAACCAGGTATTTAAAATAGCCACCATTAGCCGATTATTAATAGCCAGTGATCAGACCCGTGATGAGGCATTTAGAAAAGCGGACTTTTTTGCCGGCACTTCCGGGAATCTTCAGGAATTTGAGGCAAATGCCCAAAGTGAAGACATACTGATTCAGGAAGCACCCAATGTGGATCAAAACGCCAGACGGTTTGGTACATTGGGCAATGCCCGGTCTGTAGTAAGTTGGTTGTTCAGATCTGCCAGTATTGGAAAAGTTTCGGAAGTATATGAGGTAGATGACAATTACGTAGTGGCAGTAATGACAGGAAAATCCGAAAAAGGAACTGCTTCGCTGGAAGCCGTAAGAAATGAGATCACAGTAAAGGTCAAAAACAGGAAAAAGGCCGACATCATAATTCAGCAGCTAAACGAATCTACCGGCGAACTGGAATCCATGGCATCGACCTATGGACCGGATGCGGTAGTGCATTCCAGTAGTGACCTTAAGTTGACCAGCAATTCATTACCCAATGTCGGATTCGCACCGGAAGCGGTAGGGGTTGCATTTGCGCTGGAAAGCGGGGAGCGAAGTAGCCCCGTGACCACGGATAACGGGGTAGTGATTTTGGAGATGATATCCTTGACTCCTGCGCCCCAGATCGCAGACTATTCCATGTACAAACAACAATTGTCACAGCAATATGAAAGCAATGTGGGCTTTAATATTGTCAATGCAGTAAAGGAGAATGCGGATATTGATGATCGCAGGTATAAGTTCTTCTAGTTAATCAATAGAAAAAGAAAACATGGACTTACCGAAGTCCAGGGAAGATTTCATTCGAATATTAGACCAGGAGCACCAATGGCCTAGCTGGTACCTTTTCAAATTTATTGTACCCAGGGGCAAAGAGGATTTGGTAGTGGCACTTTTTCCCGATGGCAAGACATCTATAAAATCATCTTCGAAAGGGAACTACCGCAGTGTTACCAGCAAAGTTATGATGTCATCGGCTGAGGAGGTACTTGAAATTTACGAAAAGGCTGGCCATATTGAAGGAGTTCTGGCCCTGTAAACCTATGTGGAAAGAAGAAGATAACAAGCTTACCCGTACTTTCGAGTTCAGCAATTTTGTGGATGCCTTCGGTTTTATGAGCAAAGTTGCTTTACTGGCTGAAAAAATGGATCACCATCCAAATTGGAGTAATGTCTACAACCAGGTAACCATTGCCCTATCGACTCATGATCAGGGTAACATTGTAACCGACAAGGACCGAAAGCTGGCGGCGGCAATTGACCAATTACTAGATTAAATCTGCCGTTTGGCAACATTTAACCAGGAGTGACTATCTTTGGATATGCAGTCACCCGTCCGGCTATACCTGGTTCCTACCCCTATTGGAAATTTACAGGATATTACATTGCGGGCACTGGAGGTGTTAAGAGAAGTTGACACCATTTTGGCGGAGGATACCCGAACCTCATCGAAGCTGCTCAAGCACTATCAAATCAACAACTCCCTGGAAAGCTTTCACGCATTCAATGAGCACAAGAAGCTAACCAGTTTAATTGACCGGCTGAGCAAGGGTGAAACCATGGCTTTGATTTCCGATGCGGGGACCCCATCAATTTCAGATCCCGGATTTTTGCTGGTGAGAGCCTGTCACGAAAACCAGATCCCGGTGGAATGTCTGCCGGGACCTACCGCCCTGATCCCGGCTTTGGTCAATTCTGCCCTGCCCAGCGACCGGTTTGTATTTGAGGGGTTCCTCCCGGCAAAAAAGGGCAGGAAAACCCGGTTGCAAGCCATTAAGGAAGAGAATAAAACGGTGATTCTGTACGAATCTCCCCATCGACTGCTTAAAACACTCACACAGCTCAGCGAAGAGCTGGGAGGTGACAGACAGGCTTCCATTTCCAGGGAATTGACCAAGATACACCAGGAAACGGTAAATGGATCCCTGACGGAGTTAATTGAATATTATAACAATAATACAGTAAAGGGTGAATTGGTCATCGTTATCGCGGGTAAATAATCTTCCTGTCAACATGTACTCCCTGTTCGGAGCATCTTGTTTATCCGGCTTATTGCTGTGGCTGTCCTGGCCGGTAGGGCCAGGGGCGCCACTACTTTTTATTGCCTGGATCCCACTATTCTGGGTAGATATGAATCTCTCCGGCCGCAGATCGGGCCTCAAGTTTTTCTTTCTGGTGTGGTGGGCCTGTTTGATATGGAATGTTGGTACCACCTGGTGGATCTACTACTCCACCGCAGTAGGAAGCCTGGTTGCAATGATGGCCAATGCCTTTTTAATGACCTTACCGTGGGCATTATTTCGATATACCCGCAAACTTGCCGGCGCCAACTGGGGGTATCTTGGCTGGGTACTCTATTGGTGTACTTTTGAATACATTCATTTGAACTGGGAAATTTCATGGCCCTGGCTTACTCTGGGCAACGGTTTTGCCATGTATCCTCAATGGATCCAGTGGTATGAGTTTACCGGAGTTTTTGGCGGGACATTGTGGATCTTGCTAATCAACCTGGGTGTTTTCAGGCTGTTAGCCGGCAAAAAAAAACCAGCCATGCTGAAATTAGCAGTGCTTTCGGGATTGTTGTTGCCGATACTGGTTTCATACCTGATATACCACAGATACCAGGAAAGCGGTGAGACGGTGGAATTTGTGGTGGTTCAACCCAACATAGATCCGTACACTGAAAAATTTATTGACAACGAAAATTTCATACAATTTGATCAACAGGTCGACCGATTTATTCAGTTGTCAAAACAGCAGCTGACCGGTGAAACATCCTTCCTGCTTTGGCCGGAAACCGCCATCGATGGGGGTTTTGAAGAGCGCGCTCTGTTGACTTCAAACATTAAAGCAGATAGCCGGGCATTGCTGGCACGGGACCTGACACCCATAGTTAGCATGCGTAACTTTAAGCAGCAATATCCAGCGCTTTCCCTGCTTACCGGACTAACCAGTTTTCAGATGTACCCTGACCGTAGATCCGCTACCCCTACTGCCAGGACCAGCGGCGATTCGATCTATGATCTTTTTAATACCGCTTACTATCTGGGAGACAATGACCGGCTACAAACCTACCACAAATCCAAACTGGTACCAGGTCCGGAGACCATGCCCTATCCGCAGGTTTTCGGATTTCTTTCCGATCTGCTGGTTGACTTTGGTGGCACTGGCGGACAAATGGGCAAGCAGACGGAACGTACGGTATTTTTTAATAGGCAGGGAGTAGGGTTGGCACCGGCTATTTGTTATGAGTCGATCTATGGCGATTTTATGGCTCAATACGTTCGCAACGGGGCTCATTTCATCGGGATAATTACCAACGATGGCTGGTGGAGAGATTCACCCGGCCACAAGCAGCACCTGCATTATGCAGTATTAAGGGCTATTGAAAACCGGCGCAGTATCGCCAGATCTGCCAATACCGGGATATCTGCATTTATCAATCAGAAAGGAGAAATCTTGAAGCCCACTAAATTTTGGGAGCAGGATGTTATCAAAGCAACAATACAGGCCAATTCCAATAAGACGTTCTACACCAGATACGGAGATTATATTGCCCGTACCGCAGTTTGGCTGGCGGTTTTGGTATTTTTAGCTGCCTGGGTAAAACGACGAATTACTTAACACCATGGATCTACAAAAAATAGTTACCGAAGTCATAGATATCGCTAAGGAGGGAGGCGCATTCATCCGCCAGGAACAATCCAATTTCAACTGGGAAAAACTGGAGTTCAAGGGCAGCAATGACCTGGTTTCCTATGTTGATCGGGAGACTGAAAAGATACTGGTCGGAAGACTGAGCAAGCTTGTTCCTGAAGCGGGGTTTATCACGGAAGAAGGAACAGTGGCCCAGCAGTCAGCGGAAATGAAATGGATTATTGACCCGTTGGATGGAACTACAAATTTTGTACATGGGATACCATTTTATTCCGTCAGTATAGCGTTGGTCTCAGGAGATGTACCGGTGCTGGGAGTGGTATACGAAGTTAGCCGAGACGAATGTTTTTATGCGGTGCAGGATGGGAAAGCATACTGCAACGGAGAGGAGATAAGTGTTTCAGCTGCCGGTTCCCTGGCCGAAAGTGTCATAACTACCGGATATCCTCACCGCGATTTTGAACAATTACCCCATTATATCGATGCCTTATCGGCTTTAATGCCCCAAACCCAGGGCATGCGCAGATTAGGGAGTGCTGCCGCTGACCTGGCCTATGTGGCCTGTGGTCGGGTATCGTGTTTTTTCGAATCAAATCTCAATTCTTATGACGTGGCCGCAGGAGCTTTGATCGTCCAGCAGGCCGGGGGCAGGGTCACGGATTTCCAGGGAGGTAACAACTGGCTGTTTGGACGTGAGATCATCGCCGCCAACGGGGTACACCTGGATGTGCTGGAAGTAATCCGCAGCTGTTGGAAATAAGCTTGGGGAGTTATAGGTTATAAGAAAACTGCCAACTGGAAACTACACAATTATTCATTGTCAATTCTTAATCTTATATTGAATCAGACAATGAAAACCAACAAATATACGCCATGAAATCATTACCCTGCTATCTGGTATGCGTGCTATTAACCGTCTTATTACTGCCGAACTTTCAGTTGCAGGCACAATCTTCGGAGAATGAAAAACTCCGCATCATAGCGTTTGGAGCCCATCCGGATGATGCCGAACTGGATGCCGGAGGAGTAGCAGCCTTGTGGGCAGCCCAGGGACATGCGGTGAAGTTTGTAGCAATGACCAATGGCGACGTCGGACATTTCCAGATGGCGGGAGGGCCGTTGGCCATACGCAGAACCGCTGAAGTGCAGGAGTGTGCCCGTTTGCTGGGTATAGAAACCGAAGTACTGGATATACATGACGGGGAACTAATGCCCACACTTGAAAATCGCAAAACCGTGGCCCGGCTGATCCGGGAATGGCAAGCGGATATTGTGCTGTTTCACCGACCTTATGATTATCACCCCGACCACCGGTATACCGGCCAGCTGGTGCAGGATGCCGCCGTGGTAGTAGTGGCCCCGTTTTTTGTCCCAAATACCCCTCCCACCAAGAAAAATCCGGTTTTTCTTTACACCTACGACGTTTTTGAAAAACCCTATCCATTTGAACCCACTATTGTAGTGAGTATAGATGAGGTGGTACAACAGAAATGGGATTGTATTTCCGCCATGCCTTCGCAATTTGGCGATCTACATTCCTGGCAGGCCAGTACCGGATCTAATATTCCCACCGGAGATGCCGAACGAAAAGCCTATTTGCTTGATCGATGGAAACAACACAATAAGGCAATTGCCGATAAGTACCGTGATCGGTTGATCGAACTCTACGGTCAGGAAAAAGGCAATCAGATCCAGTTTGCGGAGGCTTTTGAACTTTGCCAGTACGGCAGTCAGCCCGATATGGAAACCCTGAAAAAGCTGTTCCCAGGGAGTTGAAAACTGCTATAAAAAACAAAACCCTGTAACGAAAGTCACAGGGTTTTATATGGCAGGTGCATTAATTAACCAAGTTTGTGTTTATAGTGTTGGAGATACAAAGCTGTGGAAAGGCCGGTCATGATGAGCAACAACATCAACACTGCCATTTCGCTTCCCATCTGCTCCCAGGTACCGTGAACCGCATCGGTGCCGAAAACCAGGTAGATTACAAAAGCCGCCAGTGCGCCGAATAATGAGATGGCAAATATCATTATGCCGTTTTCAAAGGCAAATAACCCCTTTCGTCTCTGAAGCTTTTGCTTATTCAACAACTTGTGTAAAATCTCCTTTTCTGCATTTATAGAATTTACTTTTGATTTCAAATCCGGAGTGGTGGAAATAGTTAATTCACTAAGCAATTCCTTCAATTCCATCTCCTTAGTTTGTAATTCTTTTTCAATTGCCGCTACCATTATTAATTTATTTATATTAAATATTGAAATATGTCAAATACTATTGTTTGGTGGTTTATACATTCACGTCACAAAAAGTAACCACAATTCCGGTAATCTTTCTGATGTAAGAAAATGAGTGAAATTCAAAATATTGGTATAAGCAACTGTATATCAGTAATATAGATTGGATCTATATGCGTTATATTTCGGAGAAAATAAAAAATTGGAGATCGCTCCTCAGTCTTCAACTAAAAACTTTTGTCCCTTCCGTACAGTTGCTGCAGATATCAATTTGTGACCGTGCCCTGGTGAGATCACTGCGGAATTTACGGTATTTCTGGCCATGCCAAAGATCTTTGAATTGCTCCCCCTTCATACTTCCCATGGGATGATGGGCATCTTTATCGAAACAACAGGGTACTATTTGGCCGTCCCAGGTCATTACACAACTGTGCCACATTCTCCAGCAATGGTTAAACAGTTGATTTTTTAAGCTGAAGCCACCGTCTTTATTTCTTTTATAGCGACTGTATTTTTCATTCTCAGGAATCAGATCAGAACCCTGTTCATAATCGTAGATCTGTGCTGTTTTTAGTGCAACCTGGTCTACTCCCAGCTGGGCCGCAAGTTGTTCCACTTCCGTCACCTGGTGCTCATTGGGCTTTACCACCAGGAACTGAAAAATAACATGGGGGGTGCTACTGCCCAGTTTTTTCTTCCATTTTATGATTTCTTTGGTCCCTGAAAGCACTCGCTCCAGCTTACCGCCAACGCGATAGCTCTGGTAGGTATCCTGGGTGGTGCCGTCTATGGAAATTATCAAGCGATCCAGCCCCGAGGCTATGGTTTTTCGGGCGTTTTCCTCCGTCAAATAATGTGCATTGGTGGAAGTACTGGTGTAGATCTTTCTTTTAGCGGCTTCATCGACCAGGTCGAAAAACTGCGGGTGCAGATAAGGTTCTCCCTGGAAATAAAGCGTCAAGTACCAAAGTACATCTTGCAGTTCATCCAGCATTTTCGTATAAAGGTCCAGCTCCAGCATACCTGTGGGCCGGGTGAAACTCCGTAGCCCGCTGGGACATTCGGGACATCGCAGATTGCAACTGGTGGTGGGTTCCACTGAAATGCTCACCGGTAATCCCCAGGGGTGAGAATAGGGCGTCACCCGCGAAACGTAATAGCTGCTCAGTATTTTAAAAGCATTCCAGGCCCGCAAGGCAGTGACTTTTGACAGGAAGTTTAAACCATCAACATAATACGGCCGCATAATAAAAACAATAGGACTTTTATTACCTTTAACTGAGACCAAAATACTCCTGACCGATAAAAAATGCGAGCTCTGAAAGTCTTTTTTTGGGTTTTTCCATGGTTGGTGGCCATAGTGTGCGGACTTTGGTTTTGGCACAATTGGTCTGAAATCGAGCTCTTCCCCAAGCAGCAGGAAGAAATGTCCGCGCGGCACTCTTTGGTATTAGAGCGAATGATCACCATGGGCAAGCTGGAGTTGATAAAATACCACTTCCAGGAAATCACTGAAATTGAAAAAGTGGGAAAGGATTTCTATAACCTGTTCAAACTGGAAAATGATTCCCGGGCCGTATTAATTTCCAAGGGTGAGGCGGTAGGTTGTATTGACCTTACGCGTATGGAAGTACGGCACATACGGGAAACAAACGACAGCATCATCGTACAGTTGCCGCCTCCTGAATTGTGCTATTTCAAACTTGATCTTGATAATACCAGGATTTACGCTATCGAGACAGGCCTTTTCACCAGTGAAAAGGGGTTCATTGAAGAAGCCTATAAGAGCGCGGAAAAACAAATCAGGGAGTCGGCCATTGAGTCGGGAATCCTGCAGGAAGCCAAAAACAATGCAGAGATCGTTTTAAAGCCATTGTTGGAAGAAATTTCCGGGAAACAAGTGGTGATTGTATATGACCTGCAAACCATAAAAATCGGAAACCGCTGATAACCAAATACAGAAATTAGGGGTCAATGTTGGACATTCTAAATTCTTACCGGTATCTTATCGGAATATTTCAGAAGATATTTCAGAACAAATGAGAATTAAGCACAAAAATACAGTAGGAGAAGACCGCCGGAGTTTTATTAAGAAAACCGGCATGGCGGTATTGGGTAGTTCTATGGCCTTCAATATCGGTCGTGCAAAATCAGTTCCAAATACCAATGACGAGACCTTAAAAGTTGGTCTGGTGGGTTGCGGAGGCAGAGGAACCGGGGCAGCGGGACAAGCGCTTAGTGCGGACCCCAATGTGGTATTACATGCCATGGCGGATATCTTTCCGGATCGTCTGGACAAATCCTTAAGCGCACTATTGGAAATTCATCCCCAAAAGGTAGCGGTAGATGAAGACCACAAATTTATTGGATTCGATGCCTACCAGAAGCTTATAGATTCGGACGTGGATGTAGTGCTGCTGGCCACGCCACCGGCATTCCGACCGGACCATTTGCAAGCTACAATTGCAGCAGGCAAACACGCTTTTGCAGAGAAACCGATGGCGGTTGATGCTCCGGGAGTTAGAAAAGTGCTGGCAGCAGCTAAAAGTGCCAAGGAAAAAGGTCTTTCATTAACTTCAGGTTATTGCCTGCGCTATGACAATGCCAAACGAGCATTTTTTGAAAGAATTCTGGATGGCCAGATTGGTGACATAAAGTCTATGAACTCCACCAGGTATGGAGGTGAATTATGGTATAAACCACGTCAACCGGATTGGACCCAGATGGAATACCAGTTGAGGAACTGGTACTACTATCACTGGTTGTCAGGTGATTTCGTGGTAGAAATGCACGTGCATAATATTGACCTGATGGCCTGGGCCATGGGCGACCAGACTCCGTTAAACGCAGTGGGTATCGGTGGTCGCCAGGTGAGAGTTGACCCGAAGTACGGTGACATTTATGATCATTTAGCAGTGGAATACGAATATGAGGGCACTACCAGGGGGTATCACTTTGGACGTCAGTACAATGGCTGCTCATCCAAGCAGATATTGGATATTGTAGGCAGCAAAGGAACAGCGCACATTGATCGCAGGGGCAACCATATAATCCACGGTACCAGTGATTGGGAGTTTGACGGAGAAAAGAATAATATGTACCAGACTGAGCACGATGAGCTGTTCGCGGCCATAAGAAAGGGGGAACCAACCAATGATGGTGTATGGATGGCCAATACTACTATGTTGGGTATTCTGGCCAGAATGGTAGCCTATAGTGGTCAAACCATTAGTTGGGAAGAAGCCATCAATTCAGATATGTCTGTTGGTCCGGCTATCGATGACTACAGCTGGGAATTGGAATGGCCCAATGGTGAAGTGGCGGTTCCCGGAGTAACCCAGGTGCTGTAGTGCCTGCTTTTACCAATTACCCAAAATGGCTATGGGCTCTTCTGCTGGTGTTGGCGCCCATTACCTCCCTGGTTCAGGGTCAGTCTAATGAACTTTTATTCGAATTTGGAGAGGAGATTCCCTGGGAAGCAAAGTATTCGGGTAAAGGTCCGGCCGGTCAGTCAATAAAGTGGTTCAACGTAAACACTACCCCTGAAACCTGGTCCTGGAAGCAGGATAAATTGATCTGTTCCGGAAATCCCATAGGAGTGGTGCGATCGGAAAAGCAGTATGAGAATTTCATCATGCACATTGAGTGGATGCATATGGAACCGGGAGGAAATTCGGGAACTTTTATCTGGAGTAAGGCCATACCGGGGGAAAACAGGTTGCCGGATGGCGTGGAAGTGCAGATGCTTGAGTTGGACTGGGTCACTCTAAATACCAGGGATGGCAAGAAGCCGCCTGAAGCCTATGTACAGGGGGAGCTATTCGGAGTAGGAGGGGTAAAGATCGTTCCGGATAACCCCCGGGGGGAAAGAAGTAAATCAATCGAGCATTTGTGCAAACCTCGTGGTGAGTGGAATACCTACGATGTAGTTTGTGTTGACGGGGTGGTAAAGCTGTCGGTTAACGGAGTATTTGTAAATGGCATTAGCAAGTCTACCCAAAAGAAGGGACATATTTGTTTGGAGGCTGAGGGCGCTGAAATACACTTCAGGAACTTGAAAATTGTAGAACTGCCCCGGAATTCCACAGCAGGTCAGGAATAAAGCCGGGTACGTTGCGGCAACCCGGTTTCTCGTCCGGGTTTACCGGCTCGCTTCCCCGGATTTTAAAAGCTCCCATACCAGTTCCGGTTCAAATCCCTTTGATATTACAAAACGGGCAATCTTGTGGTGCCGAACAAAGGGGTCAGATTCATTGATCAGGCGTTCTTTTTTTTTCAGCAGGTTAATCATAGTCTCTCTATAATCCTGTTGGGAAAGGCCTTCTAAGGCTTCCTCAATACATTGTTGATCTACTTTGTGGCTTTCCAGACCCTGCTTAATTTTTATTTTCCCCCATTTATTGTTTCGCAACTTGCCATGGGCATAGGCACTGGCAAATCTCTTTTCATCGAGAAAGTTTTCTGCAACCAAATCGGTCAGCACCAATTGCTGCTCCTCTGCATTGAGCCCGTAAACGGCCAGTTTCTGCCTCACTTCTTCCGGGGCCCTTTCCCGGTAGGAGCAGAACCGGGCAGCCTTCAACTTCGCCTGGCGAACCAGGTCTTTTTCCATCTTGGACATAGTGACTATATTACAACCGGCGAAAAACCGGTGATCGGATAATATACAAATAATTGAAAAACCAGCAGGCCCTTACACTTCTGTTTACCGCCAATGCCATATCGGGTTTTGCCCAGGGGGTCTCTATGCTGGCCATCCCCTGGTACTTTGCCCAATTGGACATTTCATCACAGTTTAACCTGCTATTCGGCATTGTAACATTCTGCAACATTTTTTGGGGTATTTATGCCGGTACCCTGGTGGATCGCTTTCAGCGCAAAAAGCTTTTCCTGGTGACCAATTTGGTAGAGGGGTGCACCCTGCTATTGGTGGCTACCACCGGATGGTTGGCAGGCTCACTGCCGTTGGTGCTGATTATGATGGTATTTGCGGTCACGGTTTTTGGCTACCGGATGCATTACCCCAATTTGTATGCTTTTGCTCAGGAAATAACCAGCCCGGAGCATTACACCAGGGTAACCAGCTATATTGAAATCGTGGGCCAGGCCACAAATGTTGCGGCGGGGGCTCTGGCAGTAGTACTGCTGGAGGGTATTGACGTGGATCTGCCGGTGTTGGGAAAGATAACCATCGAGGCCTGGGAGATCTATGAAATTTTCATGCTGGACGGAATAACTTATTTCGCCTCGGTGGTATTGATTTACTTTATTCGTTACATACCTGATAAGGTATATGAAGCAGATACAGGCAAACTCTCGGACCGGCTTAAGACAGGGTTCAATTTTTTATTGGAGCACCGGCTTATCTTTCTCTTTGGGTTCTTCAGTCATTCCATATTCGTAGTTATGCTGGTAAGTCTGTTCACCATTATGCCTATGTATATCACCAACGTGCTGAGTGCCGGTGGTGAAGTATTTGGAAGTATGGAGATGCTCTACGGGATTGGAGCGTTAAGCGCCGGAGTGTTTATTGGAAAAATGACCTCCAAAAAGAATCGTTTGGTGACCATCATCTCAATGATTTTTCTTACTACCATTTTGCTTATCCTATGCGGCTTTGTCTATGCCTTACCTTATTATTTTGCCACAGGACTGTTGGTGGGCTTTGCGAACGCCGGTACCAGGATCCTCCGGGTAAGCTACTTGTTTGAACATATTCCCAATCAGGTTATAGGTAGGGTGAACAGTGTATTTAGCGTGCTCAACATACTAATGAGAGTGGTATTTGTCTTCTTATTCTCGCTGGCTTTCTTTGCGGAGTCTACCAATATAATCTACGCCTATTTCACCCTGGCTGCCTTTACTCTGGCCTCTGCCCTGGTGCTGTGTAGTTATTACGGAAAACTAAAAAAACTCTAACAGGCTTCAGGTTATTTGATCAGCCCTTTCCTTTTTAAAATGGTCTCCACAAACTTAACCTGGTTGTCGTTGTTGAAAATCCGGAAGGGCAGATGGATCAACTGGGCCTTCGATACCACCAGTACAAAATCATCTTTCCCGATACTGGCTCGTTTAATCATATCCCAGGTGATGGGCATTCCCTGTTTGCTGCTGACCTTAACCAGGATTTGCCGGCTGTCGATCTCGTATCCCAGCTTTTCAAACAATACCTTATTCTGTTCAAGTTGAGGAATGCCGGCAAACTGTATCAGCCAAAACAGTATATATAGCACCAGTGCGATGCTTGCCCCAATAATCCACCACCAGGATGGGATTACCAGATACATGGCACAGATGGCCAGGTAAATTAGAAATACCCACCATTGCTCTTTTAGGATGTTTTTCAACCCCAGCTTGATATAGGTACCGGTTCCCAGTTTATACTTTTTGGTCTTGACGATCATACAGATGACATTATTGGGGCACAAATATAATAATGAAAATGCCGCCAAGGCACTAAAACAGGTAGATTTTAATGAGAGCTGGTGGCTTTCAGGCTAATGTCCATACTGGACACGGAATGTGTGAGAGCCCCTACTGAAATAAAGTCAACCCCGGTGGCAGCAACCTCCGCAATAGTTTCTTCGGTGATGCCGCCAGAGGCTTCGGATTGATATTTGTCTGCAATTAGATCAACTGCCAGCCGGAGCTGGTCCGTGCTCATATTATCCAGTAAAATTCGATCAACTCCGCCGGCCTGCAGCACTTGTTGTACTTCATCCAGGCTGCGGGTTTCAATTTCAATTTTTAATTTCAATTGGTTCTTTGCCAGGTACCTGTGTGTGGCCTTGATAGCTGCGGCGATTCCTCCGGAAAAATCCACATGGTTATCTTTCAGCATGATCATGTCGTAGAGCCCAAACCTGTGGTTCACACCACCGCCAATGGCCACAGCCCATTTCTCCGGAAGCCTGAAATTCGGAGTAGTTTTCCTGGTGTCCAACAGTTTTGCGGAGGTACCGGAAATTAATGAGTTCAAATATTTGGTGTAAGTGGCTATACCGCTCATCCGTTGCATACAGTTCAACACCAGCCGTTCTGAAGCCAGGATAGCGCGTACACTACCGGTTACCAGTATCCCAATATCACCGTTGACCACATCGTCTCCATCCTGCTTAAAATGCTCAACCTGAAGCTGATGGTCCACTGTTTTGAAAATTCTCTCTGCCAAATCCACACCAGCCAAAGTACCCGGTGATTTAATTATCAGTTCCGCGGATCCCGTGCGGCGGGGTTCAATGGAGGCCAGCGAACTGTGATCACCATCTCCCAGGTCTTCGCGTAGCGCAGATTCGATAAATCCGGAAATGGCGGATTCTGTTAAATAAGGTAGAGAATTCAACTAATCAAAAAAGCTAAGCACATACACCGAAATTTACTCCTTGGTAAAGTCAAGGCTGCTTACCTTGTAGGTCCCGTTAACCATTTTAGATCGCAGTACTACCCGGAAAGAACCTCCTTCATAGCTATACCTGCCAATGGCGTATTTGAGACCTCCCTCGGATGCCCCTTGATGTACGTATTGAAAATCGTTTGGAGGATACTTCTTAAAAAAATCTTTTAGTACATATTCCGCCTGAGTCTTGCTGTAATTGGACTGTACCCCGTCGATCTCCAAAGAAATCATGTCTCCCAGATAGTTGGACAATTCTTTGGAACTTCCGGCTTTAATTGATGACCGTACATTGTTTATCACTTCGCTCTGCCCATAACCGAGCTGGCAAATGACCATGGTGACCATCAACAGAAATAGTACTAAGTATCGTCCTGTCCTAGTGTTGTACATATATATATTCTGATTTGCCCTTGCATGTCTCCAAAACTGTGCCAAAAGCACCTGGAGTTAAGTCGATTGGTGGTTTGCAGGAATTTAAAATAATACAATCTCTTATGAGTTACAAACCTAGCTTTGAATATTTATATTTGCATCATGGATAGAAAAATACTGTTGATGATACTGGATGGATGGGGATTGGCCACCAATCCGGAGGTTTCTGCCATCAATGCAGCCAGTACACCTTTTATGGACGAGGCATGGTCGAGGTACCCGCATAGCCGATTAAATGCCAGCGGATTAGCGGTGGGACTTCCGGCAGGACAAATGGGCAATTCGGAAGTGGGACATATGAACATAGGTGCTGGCCGGGTTGTGTTTCAGGACCTGGTAAAAATCAACCAGGCGGTGGAGGATGGTTCATTAGGTAAAAATCCAACTTTACAATCTACTTTTGAGAATGTCAAAAAGTCAGGGAATAAGCTACATTTTATCGGGTTGGTTTCCGATGGCGGTGTCCATTCTCATATTGATCATTTGAAAGGGCTTTGTCAGCTGGCTCAGCAGCAAGGGCTATCCAATCAGATCCGCGTTCATGCCTTTACCGATGGTAGAGATACCGACCCCAACAGCGGTATTAAGTTCATAGCGGATCTGCAACAATTTCTCAATGCAAAAGGTGGGCAACTGGCTTCTGTAATAGGGCGGTACTATGCCATGGACCGTGACAAACGTTGGAATCGGGTACAAAAAGCTTATGACGCATTGGTACATGGGAAGGGGCAGTATTCCCATAACCTTACCGAGGCTATAGGACGCTCTTACGAGGCGGACATAACAGATGAATTTATTGAACCGATTATTGCCATAAATGCAGACAGTGAACCAGTTGGTTTGATCGAAGAAGGCGATACGGTAATTTGTTTTAACTTCCGAACCGACCGCGGAAGGCAGATCACTCAGGCATTAACCCAAAAGGATTTTCCCGAGTTTGGCATGACCAGGTTGAATTTGGACTATGTCACCCTTACCAACTACGATCAAACCTTTAAGAATGTAAAGGTGATTTTCGAAAAAGACAATCTTGAAAATACCCTGGGAGAAGTGCTGAGCAAGCATGGGCGAAAACAAATTAGGATTGCTGAAACTGAAAAATATCCACATGTAACTTTTTTCTTTTCAGGAGGAAGAGAACAGCCTTTTGAGGGAGAAAAGCGCATTCTTTGCCCTTCGCCTCAGGTGGCGACCTACGATCTTCAGCCAGAAATGAGTGCCAATGACATTAAGGAAGCTATCATTCCGGAATTGAAGGAGCATACGGCTGATTTTATCTGTCTGAATTTTGCCAACCCCGATATGGTAGGACATACCGGTGTTTTTGAAGCCGCGGTAAAGGCCTGTGAAACTGTGGATCGCTGTGCCCGGGAAGTGGTTGATGTAGCACTGGCACAGGGCTACACTTCCATTATTATAGCTGATCACGGGAATTCCGATTGCATGATGAATGAGGACGGCACCCCAAATACGGCTCATACCACCAACCTGGTACCTTGTATATTAATTGACAGCACTTACAACCGGCCAATAAACGACGGGAAACTGGGAGATCTTGCACCTACAATACTCAAATTAATGGGGTTACCGGTACCACCGGAAATGACCGGAGAAAGTTTATTATGAGAAGAGTTTCCACCATTAGTACATATGTCCAAGCGGGTGTATGCCTGGGCCTATTGCTGGTTTCCGGCTGTGGAACCAAAGAACGCAATACCATTGATAAGTATTTTGACACGCTAGGTTTTATAGATGAGCAAATAACTCTTCTCAACCACAATCAGGTGCAGTTGTCCAAGACTGTGGCATTTGGTGATAAGACAGAGTCGATCCTGGTTGAAACTCCTGATAGTACGCTCTGGCAAAAGGAACTAAGAATTTTCAGAGAACACGATATTAATAAACCGGTATTGGTTGATGCCTATCAAACCAGCGAACAAACCAGGAACGGAGAGAAAATTACTGCCTATAAGTTAAAAGACAGTACTGGTTCCGGAATACTTGATATGGAGATTATTTATGATGCAAAAGGAGAGGTATCCTCCTGGTCTTCCAGTTTTCTGGAGGAGAACTTACTATATTGTAATTTTAGGAAAGTAAAACTGACAACGGATACCAATGGTATGTTGAGCAGTTACCTGGTGGACGGGTTTCATAAATTGATGTTTAAAGATACGGTCCATTACCAGCTCCAGGTAAAAATAAATGATTTAAGGTAACCTTCCGGGTTGCATCTAAACAGAAATTTCACATGGAAGAAGCCAAACAGAAAAAGCCCTTTCTGGAGCGAATGAAGGAAAAATGGGGACTGACCAGTATTTTCCAGGTGGTGCTTATTTTGATAGTTTTCTCGCTAACCGGCATGACGGTGGTATGGCTGCGACCGATTATATTTCATATCCTGGGAATTGACCATGCAAATGGATGGATAAAGACAGTGAGTTACCTCATCCTGGTATTTCCCCTATACCAGTTGTTACTGCTGGTATATGGTTTTCTGTTTGGGCAGTTTTCTTTTTTCTGGGAAAAGGAGAAGAAGCTGGTCAATGCAGTAATCAGGTTGTTTAACCGTTCCTAATACTTTTCAAAAAGGTAACAGCTAGGGTTATTTGTTCAATACGCTGCGTTCCAGGTATTCGATGATCTTTCCGGCAATGTTTTTACCGGTGGCGGTTTCAATACCTTCCAGACCGGGAGAAGAGTTCACCTCGATGATTAAAGGACCGCGATCCGACCGCAACATATCAACCCCTGCTACACCCAGTCCCATGGCCTCGGCAGCCTGGATGGCAGTAGCTTCTTCTTCCGGTGTAAGTTCAATAAGACTGGCACTACCTCCACGATGCAGATTTGATCTAAACTCTCCTTCTGGCGCCTGTCGCAACATGGCCCCAATTACCCGGCCATCCACTACCAAAACCCGAAGGTCAGAGCCATGTGCTTCCGCAATAAATTCCTGAACAATAATGCGAGCCTTTAACCCGTTGAACGCTTCAATCACCGATGCTGCCGCCTTTCGGTTTTCTGCCAGCACCACCCCCAGGCCCTGAGTACCTTCCAGAAGTTTGACTACCAGTGGGACTCCTCCAACCGACCTGATCACCTCATTTACATCACGACTGTAATTGGTAAATACGCTCTTGGGAATACCCAATCCGGCCCTGGCCAGTATTTGTAAGCTTCTCAGTTTATCTCTTGAGCGCATTAGTGCCTGACTTTGTACCGCAGTGAATATATCTCTCATCTCGAATTGACGGATTACTGCAGATCCATAGAAGGTAACTGATGCACCGATCCTGGGGATCACTGCATCGGTATCATCCAGGGAACGTCCCATATATTTTATATGCGGGTTTTGCTTTTCATTGATAAGGTCACATTTCAAATGATCCACTACTTCAACGCTGTGGCCTCTTTCCATACCAGCTTCAACCAGCCTTCTGGTGGAATAGAGGTTACCGTTGGTAGAAAGTATTACAATCTTCACTTTTTCTTTGATTTTCTGCGATATGAGAGGTTAGTCCTGGCAACATCAACGATGAATCTTCGATAGAGAAATTTCCTGCCCAGTAGCACCGGAAAGGTTAAGTTGCCGCGATAACTGAGAGAAAACTCCGTACGTCTTTCCTTTCCAAATAAAATTACAGAGGTTGAAATAACAAAGCGTTTCTCACTGGCACCGAAACTGTTCTTTACAGTGCGTCTCTTGAAGTCACTAAAAAAAAAGCTTTTATTGTCATAGTTGGGGTGAGATGGGTCTAACAATATAAAATGAAGCATTTTTTTATTGTTCTTTTTGACCAGTTCGATATGGTGGCAATGAATAGCGCTGCCATCCGCCCCGGTATCTATCTTGGCATCTATGTCAAACAAGGCCATTTCGGGCAGGTCTATCTTGTCATACCGGCCAATAATGGTTTTAGAAATAGGTTTTACTTTTCCGGTGTTCCTCATACTGTTTAAAAGAGGTCCTTGGGATCGACCAGTTTTTGCTGAACCAATTGGTTGATGACAATCTCGGTCATATCGCTTTTGAAATTGAATTCATCGCGAATATCCATGACGTAGGCTTTTATACGCATCTTGAGATAAGAACGGCGTTCATGAATTTCATTGAAGAACAACACTCTGATAGGTTTGTTCAGGTATATGTATTTTGACACCTGAGCTGTTTCCAGCGCTATTTTCCTTACTTTGTCTGTATCAATGGTGATGGGTAAAAAGATCTCAGCCACTACCTGGCAATTGGTTTCGCCGGCGTTCGCATTTGACACAGCCTGGTTCATCATTTCTCCATTGGGAATGCTAACCAATGAGTCATCCGGAGTTACTACCTGGGTTGATCTAAGGCCAATTTCCTTCACCTCACCATAGTATTTGCCTATTTCTACTTTGTCTCCCACTTTGAAAGGCCGGTCGATTATGATAATTAACCCCCCAAAAATATTGCGAAGGATGTCCTGCGAAGCAAATCCCACTGCGATACCAATCGAAGCAGCTACTGCCAATACCGTTTCCGCAGGGGGGTTAATTACCCCTCCCACCACGACATAGGTGGCAAATATCCATCCCAATACCCTGAGAATAGGAATGAACCCCTTGACCGTGATTCGGTAACGGACGGTACGTTCGGCTATTATATTCAACAACCGGGTAACCGCCATTATGATGAAGTAGGTGAATACCAGGAACATCACCGACCAGATGATTTTTCCTACCGAAATCACTTTCAATACGGACCGGGGGTCTACTTTATCATCCTCAGATTCTTCCGAAGTATTGGTATTGAGATCTTCGGCAATGGATCTTTCTGCCACAAAGATGGTATCCGTGTGATGAATTACTACCGTATCTGAATTGGACAAGTAGATATGCACGGTAG
Source organism: Bacteroidia bacterium (assembly GCA_030430675.1). GTDB lineage: Bacteria > Bacteroidota > Bacteroidia > Cytophagales > Cyclobacteriaceae > SZUA-3. Next base: position 33,688 of record JAUIKU010000012.1, read on the forward strand.
AGTCGGCATAGACCAACGTATCGCTTACGGCCTGTGCCAAACCGGTTTGCACACAAAGCGACAGGCAAAACAGCCAAACAGTTAAAAAGAATCGCCTCCGTATTTTCATCAGTGTATAATGTTCTTGTCTTTCAAAAGATGCAATACCTGCCGAAAAAGCAAAGGATTGATATAGAACCTGCTCTCATTTTGAACCACCAGGCCATCATCAAACAAAGTGAGCAGCGTCATCTTACTTTTCTCTGGATTTTGGTTAAACACCTTGGCATGATCTTGTATACTAATACCATCATGCAGCAGCATACTGTTCATGGTGAATGTTTTCTCCTCGGAAAGGTTCTTTAAGAAGGAAGTATCGATACCTTTCAAAGACCTGATATGCATCACGTCGCCCTCAATTTCAATGATCGAACGCAGCCAGTATACCAGTGCCAGACTGGCATTACCGCTGACTATATTGTTTAGGGTACTGATATACTCACTTTGTAAGTATGCCTGCCGTTCTTCCTCATTCATTTTCTTGAACTTGGCTAGTTTTCTGTCCTGTTTATGCGCCTTAAACAACAGGTTGAAACCGCTGACCCGGTGCCTTTTCATTACCAGGGAGGTAACCTGCTCCGGTTTTAGCGGTCGCAGATCGATGTTGTAGGAAAAGCAATCATCAATGCCGGTAGTTTTCAGCAAATACTGGAAACTGTGTTGGTTAATGGTCATCAACCAGAAGATATTGTCGTTGGTCCTGGTGAGCAGCTCCATAAATATTCTGATACAATCAAAACCGTTGACCCGACGCAGAAAAAAATGCTCCAGATCCTCAACCACGATTATTCGCTTTCCATCCAGCTGGTTAAGGTATTGCACCAGGGACTCTGTACTGTCAATTCCTTCGATATCCAATTGACTGCTAAAAAATTGGAAAAACTGTGCTTCCTGATATATCTGCCGGTCGGTATTCAGCCAGATGGTCTGGTAGGGACTCTTCAATTCTTTTAGAAAAAACCTGACCAGGGTAGTGGCTCCACTGCCTGCCTCGGCAATCAAGGCGGTACCGCCATAATGGCCAACTTCCCAATTTTCATAGGCCTTTTTAAGGTCCAGATTGGCACGTGGTCTGGGTTCATAGAAAAACACATTTTCCAAAGGACTGATCTCAAATAACCTCTGGTAAACAAAAGGCAATTTCTTTACATTCTTGTCCGTATCGGATAAAAATCCTGCCACTTCTGCCGTCAGTGATTTGGTGGAAGTCCCGATACCGTATTTCAAGGAGGTATCTCTATACCGTTTGTAAATCATCAGCCAACGACGCTTACAATAGGTGATCAGGCGTGGAACAAATTCCTGGAATTTGGCCAGGTATTCCCGCCGTAAGGCCCTGGCCCTCTCCATGGCCATGGCCTTGGCAATTCTAACCTGGGTGTCAAATACCTGGTCGATTTCATTCAACGCCATAATTTGTTCATTGAAATCATCCACCGCGGGGCGTATAATTTCCTCTGCTTCGGGTATCATGTCCTGAAGCTCTTTTACAATATCCTGAAGCCGGCTATGCGCCCGTTCTATTCCTTCGATGGACATGGCTTTGGCTTTGTCGTGCTGTGAGGCATCATCCATTGCTGCCAGGGCGGTCTCCAGGTTGAAGTCACATATATTGGAGATCTCCATCAGTTGTTGCTGGGTGGATTCAACCACATCATTTACCGATTTTTCCACCGACTGGATCTTACTGAGATATTGGGGCAGCGCTTCAAAAGTAATGAGATCTTTGGGGGCAATCTGATCTATCTCCGATTCTTTGATGGCATGCTCATAGCTTATGTTCTTAACCATGGAGCGGGTTTCGGAGAGTTGGGCAATTTCCGATTTGGTTTTAGCTTCCAGGTTTTCTACCAGCTGAGGGATCTTCTGCTCCCTGATTAGCTGTATACAACCAGGTATGGCCCTCTTTAAGTATCTGGAGGTTTCGAATCGCAGCTCATTCAGGGTCTTCTTGAAATCCTGATCCTTAGTGGAAGCCTGGCTCAGTTGAGATTCCTTTGAGGCCAGGAAAGTTGAAATTTTATCAAGTTCGATTAAAATCTTATCCGAAATCCTGGATTCTAGCTTTTGAATTAAAAACAGGTACTGTTCGAAAATGGTAAAGCGCGCATTGAACAGCTCGTGATCGAAATTATAGCGGTCCGAGAGTACCATTAATGTATTGCGCCATCCATCCATGGTTTTTTGGTAAGACCTGGCGGCTCGCTTGTGTACAGCACTCAGTCCATCATCTTCAAAGGTTTTCACCGGTAGTTCAATAGTTCCTACCAGTTGGTAGTTTCGCTCGAAAATACCTTGGATGCGCTCCAGTCGACTTGCTGCTATTCCCCCAATGGATTCGGTCAGCTCCCTGATGGTTGACAGTACCTTATCTATTTCTTCCCGCTGATCTTTCTGCTCAGGATTAGTTGTTTGCGCCGGTTCAGATTCCTTGCCTATCAGTCCGGCGAACTTTTCATTCATGCGAGCCTCCACCTCATAAAGTTCATAGGTCGAAGCTGCAATGGCCCGGTTGATGGTTTGCACCATTTCAATTAACTGTTCCACCATCAGGTCCCTGAAGTGATAGGTTATCATTCCTCTCAGGGGTACCTGGTGTTTCCACATTTTTAAAGGTATGGGTGACTTTCCGGCTTTTGACCTGACCCAATTGACGATCCTGTAAGGAAACCATCCCAACTTAAGTCCCCATTTTTTAAAAGACTTGCCAATCTTTATTCTTAATGGATCCTCGGAGAACCTTTGAAAACGGTCCAGACTTTGGTCTTCAAGCAGGGAACCGGGAAGGGTATCAACGTAAGATTGCAGATGGCTAAAGTATTCACTAAACTCCTCATCGAGATCTACTTCTTCAGGGATAATCTTTAGTTCATTAACCGACTTGGCTAAAAGTTCCTTTCGCGCTTTTATTCTCCGTACATTCTCTAATACTTTGATCTTTGTACCCTGTTGATCAACTTTTCCGGTACTGCTTTGCAAATTCTCCCGTACCTGACTGATGAACTGCTGTTGCGCTTCCAGTTTCTCTGTCAAAACCGGTGTCAAATAGGTCAGCACCAACTCCTGGATATGTTGATAATACTGTTGTTGTTGCTGTTTCATACCGGATAATCTGGATATTCAGATCCCACCAATGTGGACTATAGTATCTGTTTCAACTAAATATAATACACAGTGAGCGTTTTTCTAGGGAACGAACTATTCCAAGTCCGGTCCACCAGGTGATTTTGGGGGTGGCGGGCTCAAATCCTCGGAGTGGTTTTCAACCGGCTGCTCCAAAATATTGTCAGATTCGGCTTCAGCTAACAATTCACCGGCGGTCTTCTCCTTTTCCCCGTTACTTTTGATCAGGCCATACATCATAATAAGGTTGCTGATGATAATGATCAGGAAAAGAATTGCCGGGCTAAAACCGGGAATCTGGTACTCCACAGGGATACTGTAAAATAGCAGGATGGTGATCAAACCCCGGGCTGCCACATATATTCCGGGAGCGAGCTGTTTGGGGGCGATAATTTTCAGGGCGCCCCAACGCAACAGATACATAATTGCCAGCGCCAGGAAAGCGATTACAAATACGGAAATCTGGTTAAAACCATCCAGCGTAATGGACATTCCGAATACGATGAAGAAAAACGTGCGGATCAAAAACGAGCTTTCCAGGGTGATCAGTTTTATTTCCGAAAGCAATTCCTTATACGCCTCAGGAATAATAAACTGCTTTAAAAAGCCTCTGAAGAACAGGCTGATATTGTTCAGCATCAAACCAAAAATCAATACAAATATTAAGGACGACAGGTGAAACAATTTTCCAGAGGCATAGAGCAGCACCAGTACCGCTATGGGCAAGAATAATTTTACCTCACCGGTAACCTTTTGGATCAATATGATTACCAGATATCCAAAAACTACCGCAATAATGAGGGTTAGCACCAGGTTTTGTACTATGTGCAGGCTTATGGTACCGAAACCGTCCAGGTTTACCGTGTCCAGAATAAAATAGAACAGCATGATCCCCAGAATGTCGGAAAATGCCGACTCTACAATCAGGAACTCTTTTTTCTCTTCGATAAGACCGGCTACGCTGGGTATAATTATGGCACTGCTCATAATTGAGAGTGGGATGGCGTAAACCACTGCTTCGAATCGTTCAACGGCGAAGAAGAAACGGAAGATCAGGGCAATACCAAAGGTGGTCAGTAACAACAGAATTAGGGCAATAACCAGCGATTTCCCCAACATACTGGCCTTGCTTTTTTCCAGGCGCAGGTCCAGAGCCGCTTCCAGAACGATCATCACCAAACCCACAGTACCCAGAATCTCCAATACCGGCCTTAATGTTTCTTCATCAAACCCGATAAACAGGCTGATGCAGAAGCCGGTTACAATCAGCATCAGCACAGATGGAATATTGGTCTTTTCGGCAAGTGCATTGTAGAAATACGACAGCAGGATTACTACCGAGGCTGCAATAAGGATCCAGTATACGTTGAATTCCATAGCTAGTTTCTTGTCCAGAAATAGGGTGTAATGAGAATTAGTACCGTAAACAATTCAAGTCTTCCCAGCAGCATCAGAAAAGACAGAAACCATTTTCCAACAGCTGGCAAATGGGCAAAATTATTAACCGGCCCCACTGACCCAAATCCAGGTCCAATGTTCCCCAGGGAAGTGGCCACACTGCCCAATGCGGTGACAAAATCAACCCCTATAAGACCCATGATAAATATACTTATCATGTATATAGTAAGGTAGATCATGATAAAACCCAGCACGTTGGAGGTGATTTCCGGACTGACAGCTTTGCTGTTTAACCTTACCGGTATTATGGCGGAAGGATGAATTTGCCGTTTTAGTTCAAGTATACCATTTTTTAGCAATAAAACGTGCCGTACGATCTTTACTCCACCGGCGGTAGAACCTGCAGAAGCTCCCAAAAACATAAACATAAAAAACAAAAGAGACAGCGCCGGTCCCCAGAGCGTGTAGTCTGCCGAGACAAATCCTGTGGTGGTAATTATGGATACAACCTGGAATAAAGCATCCCTAAAAGATTGTTCGACGCCGCTGTCCGAATGAAAATAGACACCGACGGAAACAATTACCCCCAGCAGCAGTGTGCCCAGCGAATACACCCTGAACTCCTCATTGGCCCAAACCTTGTCGAACTTGCCTTTGAAACCAAAGTAAGTCAAGGTAAAGCTCGTTCCTGCCAGGAACATAAAAAGTATTATAACATATTGAATATAAGGTGAACTGTAATAGGCAATACTGTCCTGTTTGGTAGAGAAACCTCCGGTAGCCATGGTGGTAAGGCTGTGGTTCAGCGCGTCAAATACCGACATGCCACCCAGCAACAGCAAGACGAATTCAGCACAGGTCAATCCAACATAGATAATCCATAACCTGCGGGCAGTGGCGGTAATCCGGGGCTGTAACTTGTCGGGTTTTAGTCCGGGAGCCTCTGCCACAAAAAGCTGCATACCTCCAATCCCCAATAATGGCAGTATAGCTACTGCCAGTACTATAATTCCCATTCCTCCCATCCACTGGGTGAGACTTCTCCAAAACAGAATTCCTTTGGGCAGTGATTCGATATCGTTGAGGATACTGGCTCCGGTAGTGGTAAATCCTGATAACGTCTCGAAAAATGCGTTGGTGAAGTTGGGGATAGCCCCTGAAAGTATATAGGGCAGGGTGCCAACCAGGGACATACTAAGCCACCCCAGGGTTACAATAAGGTAACCATCGCGTTTGCCCAGATTGTCGTCCAACCTGTTGCGGGTAGTGGCCCACAATGTTGCTCCAATCAACGCTGAAAGCAGTCCGGAAATGATCAATGGAATCACCCCTCCCTCCCGGAAAATAAGTGATACCGGCAAACACAGCAGCATAAACCCACCATTGATAATCAATAGAATCCCCAATAGGTTGGCTATTATCTTTAGGTTGAGTTTCATGGATGGCGACTATTTGAACAGGCGTTCCACTTTGGCAATGCATTCCGGTTTACTCAGAACCACTACCCGGTCTTTTGGTTTGAATCTAAATCCACCCATAGTGGTATGCCCCTGACCTTTTCGGATTACCCCTCCCACGATTGCAGATTTAGGAAAATCAACGTCCTTCAATTCGCGTTCAACAATTTTGGAAGACTCCGTTACTTCGTATTCCAGGATCTCTGCGTCAACGCCATGGATACTGGTAAGATCAAGTACTTCTCCCTGGCGGATGTACCGGAAGGTAAAATTGGCTGCAATAAGCTTTTTATTGATCATGGTATCCACTCCCACATTTTGTGACAGATGAATGTAATCGATGTTCTCAACCAGGGCAATGGTTTTGGGAACTCCCTGATTTTTGGCCAGCAGACAGGAAATAATATTGCTTTCTGAGTTGCCGGTAACCGCAATGAAGGCATCCATTTCGGCGATACCTTCGGATTTAAGCAGGTCTACATCACTGCCATCGGCATTAATGATCAACGTACCCGGTAACTTGTCTGCCAGCTCAAAGCATTTCTCCTTGTCCTTTTCGATCATCTTAACATGGTACTTAATGCTTAGTTTGCGTGCGGTATGAAAACCAATTTTGCTGCCACCCAGTACCATTACATTCTTAATATTGCGACGTTCCCTGGGGGTAAAACTCAGTACTCTTTCAAAGCCTTCCGGTTCGGCAATAAAATAAGCATGATCATTCAGGTGAAATACCGTGTTGCCCCGGGGGATGATGGTTTCGTTATTGCGCAGGATGGCCACGGTAATAAAATTATGATCGGGATTGAGGTGTGCCAGTTCCGCAATAGATTTGTTGTGCAGAACGCTCCCTTCATCTACGTTTATACCTACCAGAGTAAGCAGTCCGTAGTCAAAATCGAAAGTATCGGTGATAACGGTTTCTTTGAGCAGTCGTTTTATTTCCCGGGCCGCCAGCGATTCGGGAGATATTAACTCATCGATACCCATTTGCTTCAACGCGGTCTTTTCTTTTTTCAGCAGGAACTCTATGTTGCTGATCCTGGCCACGGTTCTTTTTGCACCCAGTTGTTTGGAAATAATAGCGGTGGCGATATTGGTTTCTTCGGAGCTGGTCAAAGCCAGTACCAGGTTGGCCTTTGATACCTGGGCTTCTTCCAACACACTAAAATAGGTGGCGTTGCCATGGATCACTGCCACATCCATAGAATTAGCCACCTGGGAAAGTTTATCTTTATCGGTGTCGATTAATACGATATCCTGCTTTTCGAATGCCAGAAGCTTTGCCAAATGAAAGCCCACTTCTCCTGCACCCGCTATAATAATTCTCATGGGATACTAAGAATAGCCGCGGAAATATACGTAAAAAGTTAACAAAACCAGGGTTCAAATAAGGGCTACACCTTGCACATGCGATATACGTCGATTTATGTGGGTTTTTGTATAATTCCTATAAGAAGGAGTTAATTCTGGGCAGATTCTTCATCTGCGTAGTACTGATCTTCCACGTATTTCAGTTTTTCCTTTATTTGCAGGATGTGTTCGTTGAGGGATTCGATCTTCTTATGCGATTCAGGGATTTCAGCTTCAAGTCTTTCAATATCCTCCAGGTTTTGTTGGTTCTTTCTTTCCATGTTGGCCCTTCGTTTGTCGTTGGTCTCCGTATTTAGCTTTTCTTCATTACGCGTGATCTGCCCGCGCATAGAGCCAATTGATTTTTCCGATTTCTCAATAGATTTTTCATAGTCGCTGATCTGCTTCATGTCCTCATCGATAATGTCGTTGTAGTAATGCACATAATGGAATCGCAGGTAATCCCGGGTAAATCGACGCAATCGCTCCATCTCTTCCGGATAATCATCCGGGTTGATCCAAACGTCATAACCCAGCAGCAGAGACAGCCCCAGTTTATTCCGGTCTCCTTCCGTGTAAAAAGTAATTCTCAGATCGCCCCTTTTGTCCGTAACCTGGGGAATACTCACTTTCTCCAGAAGTTCTTCATTTTTACCGTCGTTCTGGCTTCTGCTGCCAAACTCCTGTTTGGTAAAGTCTTCGAAGGTATCCTCATAAAAACTCATATCATCGTTGAGGTTGGCTGACCAAACATCGGCAGTAACATCCGACACCGGGATTTTACTGTGGGTTACCGTCAGATCCTGAGCACAAAGCGACCCAAAGAAGAATACGGCGCTAATGGTAGAGAGGAATTTCATGTCGATTAATTTAATTCTCATTAGTGAGAAAACTCGTTTTAATAAAAATAACGAATTAATTCAAGTCTGTGGTAGTTTGAGGATACTAACATTATACGCTAGTTTGGCCGGATTTTGTTAGATTGTAGATTATGAAGTCCGCCGGGCTAAGAAAATTCATTATTTCAGCACTGCTATTGCTGTTTTCAATTACCACCGGTGTGGTGGGTTTTATGGCTTTGGAGGGGTTTAACTTTTTGGACAGTATATACATGACTGTCATCACTCTCAGTACCGTTGGATTCAATGAAGTAGAGCCCCTTTCGAATACCGGAAAGCTGTTTGCAACACTATACATTCTCTTCAATATTGGTATTTTTGCGTACATCGTTTCTACCATTACCACCTATCTTTTTGAAGGAGAGCTTCAAAAGATATTTAAAAATATCATGTTTGGCCGAGAAGTGAAGAAATTGAAGAATCACGTTATTGTCTGCGGCTATGGCCGCAACGGTTCACGTGCCTGTCTTGAATTTATAGACAATCAAACCCCATTTGTCATCATCGAAAAAGACCAGAGTATACTGGAGTTTTCGTCGGAATCAAGGCCACCGGTTATTGTTGGAGACGCCACATCGGACGACACGTTGGTGGAAGCGGGTATTCACAGGGCCCGGGCGCTGATTACCACATTGCCGGAAGACGCCGATAATGTTTTTATTACCCTTACTGTCAAGGAACTCAATCCCGCCGTACGTGTTATTGCCAGGGCCTCCGACCTTAGTTCTGAGAAAAAATTGTTACGTGCCGGTGCCAACCGGGTAGTGTTGCCCGATATTCTGGGCGGTATTCACATGGCTCAGCTTATCACCAAGCCCTATGTAGTTGAATTCCTGGAAATCCTAAACGGAATGGGTGAGGGGAATTTGAGGCTGGAAGATTATTCTTTTGAACAGTTGAAAGAACAACATCAGAATAAAACCCTCAATGAGCTCAAGATACAGGAAAACACCGGTGCCACGGTGGTTGGTATCAAGAATGACGACAAAGGTTTTATTTTTGGCCCCGATAGGGACCTGGTAATAGGTACCAGGGATATATTGATTCTGCTGGGCTCTGAAGAAAGTCTAAAGCGTTTTAACAGCTACTGTAAATAGCTCAGGAGGACTTAAACCCTATTCCCTTGCCGCGATATCCTTTTGCTTCCAGGTCCGACACCGATTTCATTACCTTATCCTTTAGTTCGGTTTTAAACCTGGCCAGACGTTCGACGGTCTGCTTGCTGTGGGTACCTATGATTTGTGCCGCCAGTATGCCGGCATTTCGGGCGCCATCCAGCGCCACTGTGGCTACCGGAACCCCTGCCGGCATCTGAAGGATCGACAGTACCGAATCCCAGCCATCTATGCTGTTACGGGATTTAATTGGTACACCTATAACCGGCAAGGTCGTGATGGAGGCCACCATTCCCGGAAGATGTGCTGCCCCTCCGGCACCGGCGATGATTACTTTGATGCCGCGGTCCCTGGCCTCTGCAGCATAATCGAACATTCTCTGCGGCGTGCGATGGGCTGATACTACGGTGACTTCAAAAGGAATGTCCAGTTCCTCTAAAACTTCAGCGGCTTCCTGCATAATTCTTAAATCGGACTGGCTGCCCATGATGATACCTACCTGAACCTGACTCATGATATAATTTTTAAATGATTTTTTACTGCCCTGGCTTTTTCTTCCAGACTATTGATGTCTGGGTCTGAAATAGTGACATGTCCCATTTTGCGGAAGGGCTTGGTTATTTTCTTCCCATACAAATGAATATGAGTGCCTTCCATGGCCAGCACTTGCTCCATGCCACGGTAAGTAGCCGGCCCCTGATACCCGGGTTCCCCCAACAGGTTTACCATAGCGGTGGGACCTTTAATTGCGGTACTGCCC
>JAUIKU010000225.1 GCA_030430675.1 Bacteroidia bacterium
TTGTACATAGTTCAATAAAGGGTTTATAGCAAACATTTTTTGTTGATACACCTGTGGCAGCTGGTGCCCCTCGTACTTGATCCAGGCGTGGGTAAACCGCAGCTGATCGCCATCCAGGTCCATATTCGGCAGGTATCCAAAGGCATAGGGGTTGGTTAGGGCACCGTGCTTTCCCCAGTTTTTGGTATAGTAGGCACCCTGCTTGTAATATTGTCCTCTGCTGGAGCCGTTATCTCCTGAATATATGCGCCCCTGGGCATCCATTTCCACGTGGAAGGTATTGCCTCCTCCCTCCGCGAAAAGTTCAAATACCCGGGTTTCCGGGTGATAACGCCAGATCCCCTGACCTTGAAAACGAAGGTTTTTGGTCGCCTCGGAACTGATATCGGAGGTTACTGTGCTCCCGCTGGCGCCATATAACCAGCCATCCGGTCCCCAACGCAGACTATTGGCTACTGCATGGGTATCTTCCAGTCCAAAACCGGATAAGTGTACTTCGGGAGGACCATCCGGTAAACCATCCCCTTCAGCATCGGGATAGGCCAAAAGATAAGGGGGATTCAATACCCAGATCCGTCCCCGTCCGAATGCTACCCCGGTGGCAATATTAAGACCGGTAATAGCTTCGGTTGACCGGTCATAAATGCCGTCACCGTCAGTGTCTTCAAAGAAGGTGATTCTGTCCGCGCCTTCCACTCCGGAGGGAGGTGGCTCCGGTACTTTGTCAAATTCTGCTCTCAGGTGATTATCAATGCCTGTCACTTTCAGGCCTTCCGGGTAAGGATATTGTTGGTACTGGACTACCCATAACCTGCCCCGGTGATCGAAGGTGAGCTCCAGGGGCTGATGGATTTCCGGCTCTGACAACACCAGTTCAATAGACAGGTCCGAGGGTAGTTTGAATGCTTCCAGTGCCTGTTCCGGTGACAGCGGGTTAGAGTCATCCGACAAATCGCCGCGTCCTTCAAATGACTGCAGATAACGGGCTACTTCCTGGTTAGCCGCTATTTGGTTAACGTCAAATTGATCTTGATCACTAGACTGGCAGGCAATCAGGGTAAGCAGTAACGCCACTGTTAAGGCTGAATTTCCGGACATAGTTTAAATTTAATGGACAACCGACGATACTAAGTCAAAAATTAACTAGTTTGAAATATAGCATTATTGCCGTTTGTATCAGGCAAATAAGCTGAGTAATTTAGAACCAACTCATTAACTTAAATAACCATGAGGTTCATCTCCGGTATTTTTGTGACCTGCTGTCTGTTTTTGACTTTAGTATGCTACGCCCAGCAGGACTATCAGGTTTCTGGTTATGTGCTGGATGCGGAGACCGGAGAACCGGTACCTTTTGCTTCTGTGGGAATTCCGGAACAAAACCGGGGGATCAGTGCAAATATCAATGGATATTTTCGCCTCCTGGTTCCTGAGAACAACCCGGATCATCATTTACATATTAGCTCTATTGGTTATCAGCGCCTGATTATACCTTTGGCAGAGGTCGAGTGGGATCAGGAGCGGCGGTTTCAACTTAAACCTGAAACCAGAGTCTTGGAGGAGATTACCATTGTGGGAAAGTCTCAGTCATTGGAAGAGATGGTGAAGTCGACTTCCAAAAACCGAAAGATATACATGAGGTCCACCCCATATCTGATGAATGGATACTACCGGGAAATACTAAATATTGATGGTCACACAGGTGGTTTTACCGAAGGTCAGGGGATACTGTACATGAATGGCTATGACCGTCGTTACAAGAACAATACCAGGCATCTTACCTATGACCTCATTCAGTGGAAGCACCTGCGCAGATCGGATTATCCCAGGCCCGATTACCTGGAAGTGGCAGTACTGCTTAAGGCCAAGGATTATTATCTGCACGACGGTCCCCTACACCAGCGCAACCTCAACCGGTTCAACTATACGGTAACCGACAGCACCAGCTATCAGGACAGGCTGGTGATGGAGATCTCCTTCAAACCCAAGGAGCAATATGCCCGGCAACTTCCATATCATGGCAAATTCTATGTAAAAGAAGATGATCAGGCCCTGCTGCGACTTGAGATTGAAGCTGTGGGCCAGGAACCATTCCTGCGGACGGATACCGAAGAGCAGGATATCAGCGGTGGTTTTCAGGTTAGTTTTATTCTTTTCGAGGGTCAGTATTACCTGGGGCAGTGCGGTTATCACCGGGAGTATACACACCAGGGAAAGAAGTTTGATTGGCAATTGCAATTGGTTGGGGCAAGCTTTTCCGACCAGCAGGCCATGTTCCTGAACCCCCATCAACGTACTGTTCTTTACAGCGAAATGCTGAATCCCGAGGTAAACTACGATCCAAATTTCTGGGATAATTTCAGTTTGGCGCAACAGGATGATTTAGACCCTGACCTTAAATCTCAGTTTCAGCAGCATCACCAGCAGCGGCTGATACCACTACCGGAAGGGTTCCTGAATTACGAACAAATGGCCAATGACCGGGGAGCTCTGGATTTTATTATGCAGCGATAAGTCAGTCGAGAAATTTCCGGGGAGGTACCACAAATATACTGGCATTTAGCAGGAAAGCACTGTTAAATTCATTATCAATAACCGTATTGGCATTCCGCTTTGGTGAATCTACCAGTTCGAAGGTAATGTTACTGCGCAACCCGGTTTCCAGGCTGAACCACAGCCAGTCATGTATTTCCCTTTCATAGGTCACCAGGAATCGCACTTCCGATTTTCTTAGGTAATAATCCTCATCCTCCGGAAAACTAGGATCATCCAGCTTTATATTGTAAGTAGCCCCATTGAATTCGGTGGTAGCGTAAAACAGGTTTTTTTCTGTCATAGTGTAGCGCAGTTTCACTTCCAGGGGCAGTATGGATTCCAGTCCAAACCGGTTGTTGAAGGTATGGTTGTAGGATACCACCGGGTAGACCCGTTGCCGGCCGAAATCGTAGCTATAGGCCAATCCAAAGGCATATGAGGTATAGGGGTTCTTTTTCCAGCCGATCAATGGTGCCAGCGATACCCGTAGTTTATCGGAATCGATCAAATTGCCCAGGCCCTCGTCGCCGTTGAACTTGACCCCCACACGCATCATGAAGTATCTGTTCCCTAGCCATGGTTTCACCAGGTAAACGGTAGTACCGATACTGCGCAGCGGTTTGTCTTCCAGGCTCTGGTACAGGGGGTAATCGTTTTCCGGGAATCCTTCGAAATGGTACTCTTCCTTAAAATACTCCAGGCCCATGGCCAGCTTGAAACCAGGCTTCATCAAAACCGGAAAACGCAGTTTAAACTGCCAGCGTTTATTAAATTTCACCTCGTCTTCGCCCTGGCCATACCCGGCTTCCGTACCGTCGGAGGTAATCCGATAGTCAAAAACCCTTTCTTGCTTAATAATGATCCCCTTACTGCGAGTCATGCCAAAAACTGCGGGCACGCAAAATGTGGAATCGGTACAAAGCACTACACTTTGCTGTGCATGTACCGACATCAGGGACAGCCAACAGGCCACACAACTTCCAAAAAATTTACCTTTCAACGGACAGGAATAAGATCAGTCTTGAAAACTTAAACTAAACGAATTAATTAGTCATTAGTTATTCCAATATAACAGATAATTATTTTCAGCATTGTTTAAATTGGTGGTATCTTTTATCAATTTCTTAAACATTACCTAACCATTTTTTGAATTATGGACAAAATTGATCCCCTCAACCAGGTAGCCGAATTTCATAAGACTTTTCAACATCCCATAAAAGAAGAACCTGAAATACCTGCTGCTTCCCGCTGCCAGCTGAGAGTTTCACTTATTGCCGAGGAACTGGAAGAGTTGAAACAGGCGATAGCCGACCGGGATATGGTGGAAATTGCGGATGCCCTTTGTGACATACAGTATGTACTGTCAGGAGCGGTACTGGAGTTCGGTCTTGGCCACAAGTTTGGTCACTTGTTTAACGAAGTCCAGCGTTCCAATATGAGCAAGTCATGCGCCAGTGAGGAAGAAGCTCAGGCTACGGTTGATTATTACCAGAACCACAAAGAAACACCGTGTTACTACCAGAAGGTAGACGGGAAATATCTGGTTTACCGCACCAGTGACCAAAAGACACTCAAGTCCATTAAATATTCTCCGGCCGACCTTAAATCTATACTGGAGCAGGAAACTGTTAGCAATTAGAATTAATGACTGACGACCGAATACTGAAACTGACGACTGACAACTAGCTCAATTCCGGGCCTCCGGTGGCAAACAACCGATCTAGCGTTTTTTGCTCCTGCTTCAGGTATTTCCGGGTGAGCTGCCGATTTTTGTTGGCATGTTCCAGCATGGGCGTTAACCTCTTACTACTTTCTAAGTCCAGTGAGGTTTTCAGTTGTTGAAAGGCGTCATGGGCAACCAGTTGATACATGCGCACCAGGCATCTTTTGGCCCGGGCCTCCGGATGGAGATGGCACCCTGATGGGAGCTGAGGGTGGTCATCCTCCCATTGGGCAACGGACTGAAAGTGCCTTTCAGGAATGTCAACAAAAACCTCCCGGTGTCCTTGCTGCTGCCAAAAATCCAGGGCCTGGTTTAACAAACAACCTGCGGTATCCAGTGAGTTAGCGATCAGTGGTCCCACAAAGGGCTTAAGCCTGCCGGGACGTGTCATCACCAGTCCCCTTATTTTCTTCTCCTCAAGGGCCATCCAGCTTCCTGTCGGAAACAAACTATGAACGAGCTCCAGCCATAAGTTTTTGTCCTCGATGCCGGTCTGCTTTAAAAATGCCGGCAGGCCTGTCACCGGAAACTGAATCGGGGTGATTTCACAGGAATTCGCTCCAGGTGCCTTTCGTGTTGGAACTTCGCAACGCCAGTAGTTGAATGAAGGTATGAAACCCAGGTGCCGGTAGACCTTAAGCCCCTGTGGAGTAGCATCCAGACCTACCACCGGGTGGTCTCCGCTGATCCTGGCGGCAATCAGGCAATTTTCCATTAAAGCCCGGGCAATTCCCCTCCGTCGATATTGGGTGTTTACCAGGATCATACCGATCCAGGCCACTGTCGGATCCAGTGAAGTTACCAATCCACTGCCTACAGCCTTCTTCAGGCCGGGGGTATTCAGCTTTGCCAGCAGGTTGAACCGGGCGTTCCTGGCAACAAGAATGCTTAAATCATTAGCAGTTTGGTTCCATCCCGCTTCTTTGCTGAGGGCAAACATGGGCTGGTATTCATTTCCGGCAGCTACTATGTGGTATTCCTTTTGATTCATCCCTGGTTACTAACCGGCGTAAAGTTCGCAGTAAACGCCGGGTTAATAGTCATGTCGTACCCGGCCGAACTTTGTGGGTTTGTTCCAGTAGTCTCCCCCTTGCTTGACCCAGTTGGCCGCAGCTTCGATCATATCAGGCACGGAATCCCGGTACGTTCCAAAGGTGTCCCGGGCCAGGCTGTCGTCTGCCAGTAAGGCGTCTTCACCTTCGGTTCCGGCAAAAACAGGGGCCTGTCCCAGATGGTCACCCAGCGTCTGAGAAATTTCTTTTACCTGCCTGACCGGACCAGCTGCATTTACAGTCCAACCTTCCTGGTTGCATTGAGTAAAACTGTGCAGGGCTACTTCATTGGCATCTCGCTGGGAGATCAGGTTAACAGCCGGCATATCAAGCGAAATAGTCTCACCGTTGACGATCATGCGTGCCAGGTCGATCAATACTCCATACTGCAGATGTTGGGCATACATCAGTCGGTAAATAGAGATCTGCTGATCGGGATAGAGAATGGCAGTAGTTTTAAAAGAGCTTTCTCTGGCTACAATGCTCCAGCCATAGATTCCCACCGGCTCCAGGGCATCCGACTCTTTTGCTCCGGAACCAAACCTGGAGGTGTGAGGATAGGGGTTCCCGGAAGAAAACACCACGATGGATGAATTGCGGTATTTCCGTCCTACCAGGTAAGGCACCACAGAGTTCATATGGAATGACCTGCGCCAGTCCCCGCTGCTGCCAAATTTGAATCCCATCATGTAAACCAAATACGGTGCATCTGGCAGGGATTCCAGAAAGGACTCCTGACCCAGGTCTCCCTTAAAACACTTTACCCCCAAAAGCTCCAGGTCAGACAGATCAGCGGGGTTGCTAAAAGTGGATGCCACCATAATGTTCCGCCGGTAGCCGTTTTTCTTATCTGCGTTTTGCACCAGGCCCACCAGTTCTTTGCCCATTTTACCACTGCCACCCAGTATCATCATATCTCCGGAATCCAGTTCTTTCAGTGACCTTACCAGGCTTTCGGAGGGATCTGTCATGAACTGCCAGAGGTCGGTGGTGTTTTTTATGTCGGTTATCTTCATCTTTTTCAAACAGGTATTCCCACTTCTTTTTTGAGTCCGTCGAGGGTCTTGCTTATAAACTGATCATCGTTGAGCAGGTGGTACTCCCGGTAAACCTGATCGATGGCCTGATCCTGGCCCTGACGTCCCGATTCGTGCATACAATAGGGACCGGGCAACAGTCCCATGGAGGCCAGCCGGTACTTAACCCCCCAAACGGAATTCTCAAAATTGCCCAATGCATCGAATAGCGCCATATTGCACCGGTTTACTCCGTGTGCCAGATCTTCCCTGTTTAATCCAAAGTCCCAGTTGCCGGTATCATTATATTTCCGGATAGCATTGAACCAGTTAACTGCCGCCCTGGAATCAGTGGCAAAATGCCCCAGCAGCCCGCTGCCATAACTAACTGTATTGGTACCCCGGTCGGTGGCATAGCGGTAGCTTCCCAGCAGATCCGCCACGATCCGGTCGTCATTGCCGGTGAACAGGGTTAATTCGCTGCGGCGTGATGACCCGGCTGCCGCCTCCAGCATCACCAACGATCTGTAGGTATCAAATGAAGCTCCTTTGGCCCCATAGACTATTTCAAACAACCTGGCCCAGGTTTCCGGGCTGTAGGTGTAGCTTCCTGGAATTGCCTGTTGCAGTTCGAAGGCAAAAGTTGGAATATCACGGGCTATGGATTCAACCAATTGCACCACCCCATCTTCAGACAGCCCCTTAAAAGCAGTAGGTGCAATCATCACCGCGTGGTATTCATGTTTTAAGGCCAGCTCTGCCTGTTTCATCACATTTTCACCTCCGATCATGGCAAACAAGACCATTTTGCCATCTCCGTATTGGTTGGTCATTTCTTTGATCCATAGCATCCAGCGGTCCAACAGTTCCAGATCACCCAGGGCAAACTCTCCGGTATGGGCTCCGGGAATGACCGCTCTGGCCCCTGACCGGATATAATATAAAGTCAAAAGTCGCTGGTAATATTCATCGTGCTTTAGTGCAGCGTCCAGGGCCAGTGGGCTGGGTACAAATACTCCACCTGAGGTGAAGA
>JAUIKU010000226.1 GCA_030430675.1 Bacteroidia bacterium
GATAAGCCTGTTCCAGGTAATCCAGTTGGTTGATATCCCGGGCATAGTCAGTCTGTAGCTTTACCAGGTTGGGATGATAAAGGTAGGCCAGGGGCTGTCCTTTATTCACCTTATTACCTTCTATCACTTCTACAGACTTGATATTGGCACCGACAACTGCGGTAACCGCCGCTTGACTTTGAGGAGGCAACGTCAGTTGACCGTTGGTTTCAATGAATCCCTGCATGGCCCGCTGAGGCAATGAATCTACTTTCATGCCCAGCGCTTCAAACTGCTGTTCACTCAGTACCAATGGTCCGTGTTCATGCGGGTCGGATTCAACCTCGTGATCGTGTTGGTGATCCTGGGAAGTTTGGCAACTGCCAATTACCCATGTTAATCCCGCCATCAATACTATTTTCAGGAGATGTATATTTCCAGGTCTAGTTTTCATTATTCAATAGATATTCAAGGTTAAATTTCGAAATGAGATAGGAATTCAGTGCCTCCAGGCCTTTCAGCTCAATGTCCAAAGCACTTTGCATGTTGTGCAAAAATGCCACATAGTCGATAGCCCCGGTGGAGTACGACAATGTGGCTCCCTGAAGCTGTCGTTCAGCCATGGGCAGCGCCTCGGTTTGATAAAACTGCCAACTGGCCAGCCACTTCTGGTATTGTGCTATGGCCTCCTGGTATCGATTCTGAATTTCGAGGTTCTTTTGTAACAGGTTCTGCTGAAAAATTTCTTTTTCCACACTGGCCGCCTGTATCATTCCCTGTTGTTTATTAAAGATCAGCGGCAAACTAAGTCCCGCCTGATACTGATAAAACCCGTCCAGTCCATCAACTTCCTGGAACCCATACATAAAATTGACCTTGGGCATGAGTCCTGCCTTTTGCACTTGCAGGTTACGCTCGGAAAGCAGTAATTGATCCTGAGCCAGCCGGATTTCCCGGTGGTCATCAATCTGCGGGGGCTGCAGCACAATAGGTGCCTGCCATGTTTTATCCCGGCTATCTATGATGAATATACTGTCACTTAAGATCCACTGATTGAGCTTGTTTAGGGTGATTTGATAATCGTACTGTGCCTGTTCCTTCTGCAACGTGATCTGCCGCGCCTGGTTGGCCGCTGCCAGGTACTCCAGCTCGGATGACTCATCCAGCTGGTGCTTTAATTCCACCGTCCTGCTGATAATGATATACACCGAGTCCATGGTTTGCAACAGTTGCAACTTTTGTCCGGCGGTATAGGCCAGCGCATAGGCCTTTTTCACTTCCCTGATCACCTGTAATTCCATCAGGGAAGATTGTGTTCCAGCCACTTCAACCCTGGCCTGTTGCATTTTGGTTTTAGCAGGAATGGCAAACAGATCGATATTTTGTTGTTGAAAACCAACAACGGTTTCTGTACCGGTTTCGGTACTACTTTTCTCTTCGGCTGCGGTAAATATTCCTGTCTGGCCAAAATCCCAGGCGGTTTTGTTCAGTTTTTGCTGCTTCTCTACATTGAGGCCGGCGGCTACGATGCCGGGATAAGTATCTATGGCCTTTTGCACTGCCTGTTCCATGGAGACGGGTATCCGAGGAGGTGGCTGCTGAGCGCCGAGCGGTGCTGCTAGGATCATTAGTACCAGCACCAGGGAGGCAGGGACAGGTTTTGTTGAAACCAGCTGTCTTTGCTCTACCCAGCGATACAATACCGGTAACAGGAACAAGGTAAGCAGGGTGGCTGTAATCATACCACCAATGACCACGGTAGCCAAAGGTCGCTGAACTTCGGCACCGGCGCTGGTAGATAGTGCCATAGGTAAAAAGCCCAGAATATCGGTAGAAGCGGTTAACAAAATCGGTCTGATACGCCTTTTGGCACCGGCGGTAATACGTTGATTCAGAGATAGCTGACTGTTACGTTTTAGATCATTCCAGCCGTTGATCAACACCAATCCGTTTAAAACCGCAATACCGAACAACACAATAAAACCGATACCGGCCGAAATACTGAATGGCATGTCTCTCAGCCACAATGAAAATACCCCGCCAATGGCGGACAGGGGAATCGCTACATAGATCATAATAGTTTGTTTTAAAGATCTCAAAGCCAGAAATACCATAATAAAGATTAATCCCAGCGCCAGGGGCACCACAACCTTGAGTTTACTGGTAGCCCGCTGCAGGTTTTCAAAGGCACCACCATATCGAATGTAATATCCGGGTGGCAGTTCCAGGTTCTGCTGCAAGACCTGTTCAATTTCCTCTATCAGGGATTTAATATCCCTGCCCCGTACGTTGATACCCACATAGGTCCTTCGATTGGTGTTGTCACGGCTGATTTGCATGGGACCGGGTTGATAATCGATTTCCGCCACCTCCCTTAAGGGCACCTGGGCCCCTGAGGGAAGGTCGACCAACAGCGATTTCACCTGTGGAAGATCAGAGCGAAAGCGCTCTTCCAGGCGCAACACCAGATCATAACGACGTTCTCCCTCGAACACCATGCCCGCAGTCCTGCCTGAAAAGGAAGTTTCCACCAGCTGGTTAAGATGGGCTATATCGACACCGTAAAAGGCCAGTTTATCGCGTTTATAGCGGATAGAAATTTGTGGCAGTCCTTCGGTAGCCTCTATATGGAGATCACCAATACCTTCTATACCTGAGATCATATCCGCCACTTCCTGTGCCTTGCTGGCCAGCAGGTTGAGGTCATCTCCAAAGATCTTAATGGCTACATCCTGGCGTATACCGGTCATCAACTCATTGAACCGCATCTCGATTGGCTGGGTAAATTCATAACTAACCCCGGGAATCCGGAGCAACCTGGCTTTAATTTTCTCGATCAGTTCTTCTTTTGAGCCTGCAGACACCCATTCATCTCTGGGTTTCAGCTTGATATAACAATCCGCAGCATCCATTGGCATCAGGTCTATAGGCACCTCCGAAACCCCAATACGACTGAAAACCCGTTGGATTTCAGGAAATTCATCCTTAAGGGTATTCTCCACTTCAGTGGTCACCTTTATGGCTTCTTTCAGGGAGCTTCCCGGCTTCAGGATATCGTGAAAGGCAATATCACCCTCATCCAACCTGGGGATAAACTCACCCCCCAATTGTGAAAATACCAGCACGCTCAAAGAAAACAGGATCAAACCGGCAGCTACCATCAAAGCACCGAACTTAAGCACCACGCTCAGCGCCCTTTGGTATTTATCTTCCATCCAGGCAATAATCTTATCACCCCACGACTTTCTGCTGCTGCCAGGACGCAAGAACCAGCTGGACATCATTGGGACATAGGTAAGACAAAGCATCATTACTCCCAGCATGGCAAACATAAAGGTCAGGGCCATTGGTTTGAACATTTTACCCTCGATACCCTCCAGCGCCAAAATAGGCAGGAATACGATCAGAATCACCAGCTGTCCGAAAAAGGCCGAATTCATCATCTTTTGGGCAGCATCGGCAGCGGACCGATCACGCACCACTGCATCAATGGGCTCTTTCTTCATCACCTTTTGATGCAGGATAAACACTGTACCTTCCACGATGATAACCGCTCCGTCCACAATGATACCGAAGTCAATGGCACCCAGGCTCATCAGGTTGGCCCACACATCAAATACATTCATCATAATGAAGGCAAACAGCAATGACAGGGGAATAGTGGATGCTACTATCAGGCCGCCGCGCCAGTTACCCAACAGGAACACCAGTACAAAAATTACGATAAGCGCCCCCTCGGTAAGGTTTTTCTTTACCGTGGAAGTGGTGCTCTTAATCAATTCACTGCGATCCAGGAAAGGCACGATACGAACACCTTCAGGCATTGACTGCTGAATCTCCGCCATGCGCTCTTTTACCCTCCGGATCACCTCCTTGGAATTTTCGCCCTTCAGCATTAGAATGATGCCACCTACGGCTTCTCCCTGTCCATCCATGGTGAAAGCCCCGTAACGCACCCCGTGACCAAAACCTACCCTAGCCACATCTTTAATGGTAATTGGCACCTGGTCACCCGAACGCTTTACCACAATACGCTCAATGTCTTCCATACGCTCAATCAATCCTTCCCCGCGTATAAAGTTTGCCCGGTGATCGTACTCGATGTAGGCTCCACCGGTATTTTGGTTGTTCTGCTGCAGCGCCTGATAGATGTCTTCCATGGTAAGATCCATTGCATTCAGCAGGTTTGGGTTTATCGCTACCTGGTATTGTTTTACCGCACCGCCAAAGGCATTTACTTCTACCACACCCGGTACCATGGCCATCTGCCTGCGGATGATCCAGTCCTGCATACTGCGCAGATCATAGAGGGAATACTGGTCCCGGTAGGCACTGTCGACCTCCAGGGTATACTGGAATATTTCCCCCAGACCGGTAGTAATCGGACCCAGAAAGGGGGTCCCAAAGTGCTCCGGTATTTCTCCCTTAATATCGGTGAGCTTTTCCAAAACCAGTTGACGAGGCAGGTAAGTGCCCATATTATCTTCAAATACCACCGTGGTTACCGATAAACCAAAGCGGGATATAGAGCGGATCTCAATGACGCCGGGAAGATTAGCTAATGCCAATTCCACCGGGTAGGTAACAAATTGTTCAATGTCTTCCGTACTAAGATTGGGGGCCTGGGTTATTACCTGGACCTGGTTATTGGTGATATCCGGTACCGCATCAATCGGTACCTTACCAATACTCCAAATACCGGCAACTACGATAGACAGGGTAAACAGGGCTATCAGCAATTTATTCCTGATGGAAAAAAGAATGATCTTTTGAATCATAAATATTCAATTAAATATTTAATACTATATATATAATATGTTATATATCAGTATTTTATAAAATACAAATTAAACTAATATGCGGTAAACACCCCATCGCAGTTGCTTCCAGGTATGGCAAACTCACAAATTGGTGAGCAACCTAAAAGAAATCACTTCAAACAGGATGAGATATTCACAATAGGAAATTGATCTATATCAGCTTATGTGTCGAGGGGGATGCAAAATAGGTACCGAGATACCTTCGGTGAGCTGGTAACTGTTATTGGGTGAATTGATATGATAGTTGGCTAAATCTGCCAAATTAAATAACTCCAGGCTGGAGATATGGGTGTGACAGCACTGGCAACTGCAAAAGGGTGTACAAAAGTCCAGGTGCATGGTGTGGCCGGCCTCAGCATGCTGAAACGAATATGTCACTTCTGCGGTTTCCTGGTCTAAGTTGGCATCGGAACAGGGAATAACACCAAGTACCACGATCATCAGGGATAATATGAAGGCCACAGGCTTAAGCATAAATAAAGATAACAATATTCCCTGGGTTGATTTGCCAACTAATAAAAAAACCATCCGAAGAATATCTCCGGATGGTCCTAGATTTGGAAATCTACTTACTTGGTCTTACTGAAAAACTATGGTTCTTTGGTGCTGGTAAGATCTACCTGCTCCTCTTTGTCATTATTGCTGGCTAATCCTGAATACTTAGAATATTTTGAAGGTTTGGTGGCCTTTGCCTTGGGTCCGATAAGCTGGGGCCTATCACTATTGATTTCTATTGAGTTGTAGGTCCCTTCTTGTCGATCCTGCCAGGTTGTATTCTTGGCAGCAGGTCCCTGCAACGGCTGCTGGTCAGAAGTAACCACCTCTGTAGCCACCGGCTTATTCTTATCCAGCCAGTATTTATAATTCTTTGCTGCTGGCCCCTGTAAACCACCGTTTACCTGCGCCATGGCCATGCTACTAACGGCCAGGAATGATATCAAAAATAGTAAACGCTTCATGGTACTGTTTATTTAGTTATAGTTTCTATTCAAATAAACGGTTTTATAGGCTGCAGTTTACTCTAAGAAAAATGGTAAATTGATATAGGTATTAATCGGTATTGGTAAGCATCCGTATTTATACGGATAATCGCGGAAATCAGTCGATTAGGCCCTGTTGTGCCGCTATTTTGATGGTTTCGGCAGTGTTTTTGGCTTTGAGCTTCTTCATGATATTTACCCGGTGGGTTTCCACGGTACGGGTACTGATGAATAGCTGAACGGCTATTTCCTTGGTAGTGAGCCCCTGGGCGATCAGGTTGAGTATCTCAGATTCCTTAGCGGATAGCTTACGGGTTTCATCCTGATGCCCTGACATCTTATGGATCATTTTATCGGCGATCTCCCGGTTGAAGTATTTCCCTCCCCGGTATACCGTGCGGATGGCGGTAAGCATCTCCTCCTCGTCGGTATTTTTAAGTAAATACCCGGCGGCACCATTCTTAATACATTTGACTATATAGTTCCCGTCGTCGTGCATAGACAATGCAATGGTCCTGATCTTGGGGAAGTCTTCCCTGAGCCGTTCCAGCACCTCAAATCCGTCCATTTCCGGCATAGTAAGATCCAACAGGACCACTTCCGGCAGATTTTCAGGCGTCAGCATATCAAAAAATTCCCTGCCATTGCTGGCACTGATCACCACCTCATAATCGTGGTTGGCAACCAGTAAGGAATCTATCCCATCGCGGAATAGCTGGTGATCATCTACAACTGCAATTCGAATCCTATTCATGAAATGGGCAATTCTATTTCAACTTCTGTACCTTTCTTGGAAGATGTAATATGCAGATAACCATCAAATACTGCTATTCTTTCACCAATGTTTTTCAATCCGGAACCTTTGCTGACCTGATTTACATCAAACCCTCTCCCGTCATCGATGTAGAAAAGGGAAACTTTCTCGTCAAACTCAGTGATGGTAATGGCTATTTTACTGGCTCCTGAATGTTTTAGGGTGTTGTTTACCAGTTCCTGGCATACCCGGTACAGGCAAATATTCATTTCGGGGGTGATTTTAGAGTCCTCCGGTCGGGTAGAATCTTCATAGTGAATCTCCAATCCGCTGGACTGACCGATCAGTTCTACAAAATGCGACATGGCCTTGCCCACCCCAAAGTCCATCAACGCCTGCGGCATCAGGTCATAGGTCATTCTTCTGATCTCCGCTATGGTATGATCCAGAATCTGGCTCACCTTTTCCCTCACTTCTGCTGGCAGGCTTAGTGACTGGATGGTCAGCTTCAGGCTGGTCAGCAAAGGGCCCAATCCATCGTGTAATTCACGGGCCAATCGTTGCCGTTCATTTTCCTGACCGGTAATCAGCGATCTTTTGGCCAGTAACTGGCTCGAGCGCTCCTTTTGCTCGTACTCTGTCAGCTTTTCCCGCATGCGAATTAATGACTTGCCCAGTTCATCGTGCTTGCTGGCCAGTTGATATTGTGAGTTCAGGTCCATGTTGCCGATATCGGAAGAGAACCGAATGGCCTGGGCCATTGACTGCCTCAACTCATCCAGCGCAT
>JAUIKU010000013.1 GCA_030430675.1 Bacteroidia bacterium
AACAAATCCTCAAACCCCTGGTAATGATCTATGGTTACTGTTTTTTCAATCGACATATTTGCCTGCTTCAGTATTCCTATAATCGTGTGCCTGCGGGCCTTTCCCAATACATCACTGTGCTCCGAAACAGTATGCGACTCCAGGTTAAAATCTGTTAAACTGCCATTGGAAATTTTCAAATACTCGGTAGGCTGAAATTCCTGCATCAGCTGTGAGCCCCCCTGTAGGTTAGACGCCACTTTAGAATGCATTTGGTGATTAAATTCCAATGTTAGGGTCCCATTTTGAATGGTGATCAGCTGGATTTGCTGATTACAGCCGGTTAGGGCCCATAAGATTAGGCCGATTACTTGTAATCTTAACATCAGTCGATAATATTTAAAATATGTCTCGCATTTAAACTATAGACCTTTTCCAGGGCCTGGTCAGAAAGTCCGATTCCATTAAGCGGCCAATGATAGTTAAATGGCCCGTAAAAATGTTCATCCTGACTTTCCAGTATTCTGAAAGTTATCTGGTACATTTTTTTATCCATGCCCAGATCAGTTCCGTATACCAGCCGATCCTGATATTTTTCAAAGAACTTTTTGGTATGTCTTGGGACAGGAGCTACTTCTCCGAATCGGGCAGATATGTCTGCCATCAGGTTTGGATAGTTGTCAAATAATTCTCCCAAAATTTGCAGGTCATAGGAGCAATTGGCATAATGACAGGCAATGAAGGTGGTTTCGGGGTTAGCTTTTACCGCATTTTCCAGAATCTTGATCATACCCCTGTGATCAACAATATCCTGTTGATTGTCAAGCCGCCACTTATAAGCATTCATTAATCCATCGTTATTTGCGTCCATGGAAGCGTACATCCATATGGGCTCTGCTACGTGTATGCTTATGGGAATACCCAGAGCACCGCATTTCTTAATCAGAGGCTGCATTCTCGGATCATCTATATGCATTCCAAATCCACTAGTAGGTTTGGAATAAAACAACCCCTTACCTTTATCTCCCAGTTCTCCTACTCCCCGGGCTCCTACCTGGTAACAGCGCTCCAATTCCTTTACTGCTGCCGTTCCAAATCCCGCTTGGTCATACCCGGTATAATCAAATCCACAAAAAACAATAAATCTATCCTCATAAGCAGCGTACACACTATATAAAGAATCGAACCGGTTTCCTGTAGCATAAGTTAAAATTACTGTTTTGTCAATCCCGACCTGGTCCATGGTCTTTATCCAGAGATCCAACTCTTCCTTTGAATTTGCATAGGGATGAGAATGCAGGTCAATGACTGGAAAACGTGCCTGTTCAATATGAGTTTTGGGAACTTTGTATAGTGAAACTGGGTCATAGTCCGCCAACTTTAGATTTTCTATTCTATCATCCTCTTTCAATTGAAGAACAGATTCAGCTGGCTGTTTACATGCCATCAGCATAATTATCTGTACTGATATCAAAACAGTGTGCATCTTTGAAGGTTGCTCCATTGGAATTTGGTTTTACTGCTCAGTCAACAATATTTGCTCCTGATTTGGTTGAACTGAGTTGATTACATACGTTCCTAATGAATCATTTTGCACCCTTAGTTGAATTTGGCCTCCCTCCATGGAATTACTTGCCACAACGGAGCTCCAGGTTTGCGGCACATAAGTTTTTAAAGTAATCGGAACATCATAAACTTCCGGATCGAGTTTAGAAGAAATATCAATTACAATAGTGTTGCCGGTAACTGTGCTGGTTACTTCCGTGCTTTTTTTCTCCCTCAGGTATTTAGTTACATCGGCAAAAGTAGCCACCCACAAAGAATCCTTCCTGTCCTTGATATAACTGAAATACTCCTGCAGTTCAGCCCCTGTTTTGGGTTCCCACCCAATTCCCTCTACCCCGTGAAAAACCAGCACCAGCCAAATGTTATCATTTGCAATACCGGTGTCTACCCAGGACTTCATTAACTCCATACTGGTATCCGTATGCGGGCCTCTCTGCCACTGGACGTATTCTTTTTCTGAGTCGCCAGGATGCCTTTCGTTCGCCCTATTAAGTTCATCAAGGTAGGGTTCCGGCATCCGATTTCGCAGTGCCGGATACACTTTCATCGCATATTCCATAACCCTGGGGTTTTCTGTTCCGAAAGGGCACTCTATGGAAAAAGTGTACTTCTCACCCAAAAACTTTCGGATGTCGGACTGGCTTTGCTTTAGTTCATATAGCAGGTTAACTTCATCCAGCGCTGCTAACCGGGAGTGAGTAATGGAGTGACTGGCAATTTCATGACCTTCAACAGTGTATTCTCGGTATTGTTCCCAGGTTGTGGTATCTTCGGGATTGTTATCAAATATCACATTATCCACTTCTTTTAATTCACTGTTTCTTACCAAGTTGTAGGCACTATCAATAACAGCGTAAGCTTCTTTTGTTTTGCCCTCCTCAAAAAGTGAGCCGGCGGTTACGTTAAACACTATGCCGTCCCTTAAACCGGTGTACCCTATTAAAGAGGCCCTTTCAAAAAAGTTATCCGCATTTGTTTTAACCGAGGCAGTCTCTTGGATTATTTCTTCCTTAGACCTGCCAATAAATTTACCTTTGGCCGATCCTTCCACTTTGCCGGTAACGATATAGAATGTTCCCGGCAAACCCAGCTTGTTCATTATGGGCCTGGCCACCGTAAAATTATTGATAGTGCCATCGTCATAGGTTATGGAAATGGCCGATCGTTTGTTTCCCGGCCAGTTGGTTATAACGGTATGACCAATATTTTGATCCGTTTCACTTTGGCAGGAAATCAGCGTCAACGCCATCCAAAGTCCAAAAATTTTATCCATCATATGAGTAAACATTAGTTATTAAAGTTGCGGTTGGCATAATTGCATTCACTCAACTCACATTTCAGTTAATTTCCTCCATCCATTTTTTGACCATAGGGTGCAAGTGTTCCTCGACCTGAATCATCCAGGTCATATCTTCGCGTTGGCTGGCAAAGTGAAAGTACCGGTCCGGCTTAAAGCTCTGTGAATATTCTATAAATCTTGTTTTGGCATACACCCTTTCCATATTTTTCCAGGCCCTAGTGAATTCGTCTAAAGCTTTTCTGACCTGGTCAGTTGCACCGGGAGACCTTTTACTTTCTTCCTGGTCGCACTGTTCAATCGCCAGCAACAAGCGTGGTGCAGTGATATGGAAATGGTAAAGCGCCTCAAGTACCTCCCAATGATACCTGTTTCTATTTGTTTCCTCCCTCAATCCGGTTAATATACCAGATACGGATTGATGGTCATCCATGATGGTTCTTGCAAGGCGCAACCGGTCATCATATTGCCTACTCCATTTACCCGGTTCAACGGCATCCGGAAGGTCGATTAGCAGGGTTCTGAAGGAGTCTTCATCCTGATCCATCTTGGTATCAGGGGTAAACCAATGAGCTAACCCCGGCAAAATCAGTAGGGCATTTTCAAGGTCAACCCGGGAGCCTTGCTTGTTAAGTGACTTAAGCCAGAATAGCTCCGCATTCCACAATTGCTGTTTGAATTCCTGATAACCCGGCAAACCCTTACCGAATTCTCGCTGCAGATAAGCCTGGTAGAACTCTTCAACGGTTCTACCATCTGGTGACCAACTGTATTCAGCTGAGGCAATATATCCCCGCCAGAAGGATTCCATATGGGGAGAATCATCGTCCCATGCTGTGCATAGATTGCCGGAGATTCCTTTCTGAGCTGCCAACTGTACAAAACTTCGGATGGCAGAGACCACAGTGGTTGACGTGGGGTTGGCTAAAGTTGCGATCATTGTTTTGAGCCCATTATCCTGATACCAGTCAAGTGCCATTATATTTCCCGGCTCACGGGCCATTCCGTAATTCCACCGCATATAGATACATTCTTCAGGGAAGTCTGCTATCATTTGATCCAGAATCGGCCTGCCGGTCTCCCAATCTTCTTCCGCTTTTTTGCGATCCATGTGACCCGTTTCAGTACTTTCGTAAACTCCCGCTGCTTTCAGGGGCATATCATCCCAAAAAATGGGTATGCGGCCATTGTCCTTGACGAAATCACTGACCCTGGTAAGCCAATACAGGTTCAAACTCAATAAACCATCTTTTTCAGCGGTTGGCCGGCAGCGATGGCACAATCCAATATTGCCAATCTCATCACCACCAATATGTAAATACCTGGAACCGGGTGTGGCCTTTATAGCATCCCGGTATAGATCAAACAGTACTTCATAAGTCTCCTCATCCATAGGACAGAAAGCCCATCGATTTTCAGGTAACTCGCGAAGATGGGTATATTGATCGTGCTTAAGGATAAATGTTGCATGACCCAGGCCCTGAACCAAAGGTGTAATTTCAATGTGCCGACGACGAGCGTAGTCCGTCAAGGCTGCCATCTCGTTGATATTGATGGATTCAGGGGCTCCAACTAAAGGTTGTAGCTCATACCTCAGCTTATCTTCAAACTCAAAGATGATCCCATTGATCTTATAGCGAGCCAGCCGGTCGATACTCTCATAGTATATGTTCATATGATCGAGATGATGCTTGACATCAATGTGTACCGCCCGGTAAGGTAAAGAAGGTTCATCTTTAATCCTGGAGGCCGGTATAGGTACATTGAAATCACGGGAATCTTCCATTAGCTGTTCCAGAGTTTGGCAACCGTAAAAGATTCCAGCCTCGCCCCTGGCTGCAATTTCTACAGCTCCGTTTGTTATAGTCAGCAAATATCCTTCAAAAGACTTTGGAAGCTCGCTGGACTCTGCCAACCTTAAGGTAAGTGTTCCGGTAAGCGATTCGTTCGAGGCGGGTAATAAACTTAGAATATCTCCCATTACCGGACGTTCAAGGTCACCGATTATATGAAGGTTTTCTAACGCTCCAAATGACAGGCCATTGCCAGGCAGTAATTTAATTTCTTTTGGTTGTGGAACAATAAGAAAGGGTTCTGGTAAGTCTGTTATTTCTGTCATTGCCTTGACTGGCTTACCACTAATTGTTAACAGAATAGCTGAAGATAGAAGGGTAATTAAGGTTTTCATGTAATCTGTAATGAGTTCAAATCTATCTTTTTTCGAGAGATGTATTGCTCATGAATTTCTTTCGTATTATAATGTTTTTTATATTTTATTATTTATAATATCTAAATTTAAAAAGTATTTATAAGTTTTTAAATAGATATTTACAATTATTTGAAAGTTTGGTATTTTTAATTCTTAAAGATTCGCCTCTGAAAGATCAAGACAAGAGTATTAGAAATCCACTGCCCTGCATACTATAGGCATTGGGCTTAAGGCTTCTAATTCCTACGGTTTTGGTAAGAGTTATGGCTTCTTCCGGGGCAATCTTTATGGCAATAGGAATTTGTATTATAGTCAATACGAGTTGGGAATATACGGACCTAATTGGAGGTGAGTTACCATTTAAAATTTATAACAACTAAGAATTGAGAAATAAAGCACTTCATTTCGGATTAATCCTGTTATCTATTTCTTGTTCCATCACAAAAGAGGAAAATGTTGGAAAGTCTATTATTACCAATTGGCAGGGAGACAAACAATCGGCCATTTCCATTACCTATGATGATGGCACTATCAATCAATTTACGGTGGCCAGGCCCATAATGAACAAGCTGGGTTTACCGGGAACATTTTATATCGTCACTGGCAAAGTGGAAGAATCGGCTAAGGGTAAGTTTATCGGCAGGCCAAAGGAAGAAATAATCCAGGAGACTGCATCAGTTAAAACCAACGCGGATAACTTTTTTGAAAGGGCCTCGTTGATTGCCTACACCGGTATGAAAGATGCCGTGCAATACAACTTTGATGCACACGTACTTTTCGATGCCGGTAAAACCACCGAGGCTTATGAAGTGATAGACGAGGCATACCAGCAAGTGAGAAATAGCAAGTTAAGTAAAGTGGACAACATGGTTTTTGACAATAATCCGGAAGATACTACCACCTGGGAGCAGTACAAACTTTACACCACCGAGGGGCATGAGATAGGCAGTCATACTGTGACCCACTCCGGATTATCGGTATTGGATGAAGCCAACTTACTGTTCGAGTTAGAACAAAGCAAATCGGATATTGAGAAATTTTTGGGCAAAAAATACACCTTTTCCATGGACTGTGGTTTTAGTCCCAGGAGCGATCGGGTAAGAGATTATGTACATCAAGTATATCCCGCCCTGAGAAGCCATATGTTGGAACCTTATATTGATGAACTCGATGATCTCGATGAGCGAGATCCCGGAAAATCTTCCAAAGAATACGTCAAATGGCAAAGAAATCCTCTTACCGATGTCAGTATGGAAGTAATGAAGTCTTGGGTAGACACCAGTATTGCACATGATAACATCTGGTTAGTACTGGTGTTTCACGGAGTTGATGGGATAGGCTGGGAACCCCGCACCGGAGCTGATTTGGAAGCGTATTTCAGCTATATAAAAGAAAAGCAGGATCAGGTATGGGTGGCTACTTTCGCCGATGCCACCAAATATGTCAGGGAAAGAAAAAACGCAAAAGTAGGTAGTACTCTAAAAGACGATGTAATTGTAGTGAATTTTTCATCTGACCTTGATCCTGAAGTTTATGATGTTCCTGTTACCGTGAAAACTTATGTGCCAGGGACATGGAGAAGTGCCACACTAACCAAAAAACAGGATGATCAACTCACACTTACAATTCAAAAGGATGCTTTGGGTTCGTATGTACTTTATTCCGTTTTACCAGGTGAAGCTGAAATGGTTCTTTCTAAGAAAGTTTAATTGACCGTTAGTATGTACATTTTCGGTGTATGAAAATTTCGAATATTATGGTTCATTTCAAATTATTATTAATTACCATGGCACTGATTGGGTTCAGTTGCAATAATGAAATAAAGGAGAAATCTAATGATCTGACTGAAGATTCCCAGGCGGAGGCATTGACAGACATCAGCTCCACTCCACCCAAAGAATGGGTAGAACAACGTGTTGCAAGTGCACAAAATCGACTATCTGCAACACGATCTGGACGACTTCTTTGGAGATCAATTGAAACCCATGGGGGCCTTAGCCGATGGTTTTCCAACGGTCCCTTATATTTCCGGTTTAATTACCAAAATCCACTTGGTATGGCTGACATATTTATCAGAAAAATCGAACGAAAAAGTAAATGAGATCTCATACTTTATTATACGGCTTACTAATTCTTTGTTTGTCTTTCCAGTGTGGTAACAAGGATCACTCACCTACATTTTTCAGAATTCAAGGGGAGGATATGCATTTTGAAAATGAGAACATTCATCTGGTCTTTGACGAGTTGATGTACTGTAAAGTTGAACTAAAAGCTGAAGGGTTGGTCCAGTCAATGAATCATTCTGGTGAAGTAGGGCCAGATGCAATTCCTGCTCATTTTATTAAACTGGGTGGTGTTATCTATAAAGATTTTAAGACCAACGCCCATGAAATTGAAAGCTTTGAGGAAGCTGAGTACGGCACAGGGAAGCGACTCACTTTGGAGGGAAGTGATCGTGGAGTCGAACGCTCCCTGGTAGCCGAAATGTATGATCAATACCCTGATGTTGCTCAGAGCTGGTGTACATATACCAATTGCACTGGTAAGGAATTAAAAATTAACGAAGTGTATTATAATTACTATCTATGAGAATCCTGTGGAATATTTTTATCGGTTTATTTTTTACAATGGTGTTGGCCCTGATATATTCTTGTGAATCAGACAGCCAAAGAGCGGTAATGGTTTTGAAGGAACATTGGTCGATTCAGTCGTCGGAAAAAATACAAGCCACCGGAAGTTCCATCTCAAAGCCCGGCTTCCAGGTTGATGATTGGTATCCGGCGACCATGCCCTCAACTATATTGGAAACTCTGGTAAAGAATAAAGTTGTTAAAGATCCATATTATGGAAATAATTTTGTTGAAGCCAAAGGGTATTTTGAAGCCCATGCCTTTAATTATTTGTATGATATGCCTGAAGATAGCCCCTACAGTATGCCTTGGTGGTATCGAACAGAATTTGAACTTCCCAATGGGGGCGATCATGTTTGGCTAAATTTCAGTAGCATCAATTACAAAGCAAATATATGGTTGAATGGAACACTGATCGCGGATACCATTCAGATTGAGGGTGCGCACCGGTTGTATGAATTGGATATAACCGATCAGGCGGTGAAAGGAGGTATAAATTGTCTTGCTCTTGAAATTATCCCACCGGTTAATGGAACTGATCTTTCAATTCGCTGGATGCAGGGATCAAGAATGGTTCCGGATAAAGATACAGGCATATGGTATGATGTGAAAGTTGTGCGAAATGGAAAAATTAAAATTCGCTATCCGCACATTGTTACTGATCTCAATTTACCTGATACTACCAAAGCATATATCACAGTTACCGCGGAATTGTACAACAACTCCGATGAATCAGTATCGGGTATCCTTAAAGGAAGTATCATTCCGGTTGATAACAGGGCCGAAGGTGGAAATTCTGCCGGAGGCTCCGATGTCTATAATTTCTCAGAAAAAATTACGCTTTTACCAAACCAGACTAAGACCGTGAAATTTAATCTGGTTATGGACAATCCCAGTTTGTGGTGGCCAAATATGTCAGGTAATCAAAATCTGTATGATCTTCATTTGGAAATAAAAGATGGGAAAAATAATCTTTCAGATGAAAGTGATGTGCGGTTTGGCGTACGCGAGATCACCTCAACATTAGAGGATTTCTTCCCCGAAGAGGAACAAAAGCTGGTGAGGGTTTTTCAGGTGAATGGGAAAAATATTTTCATTAAGGGAGCTAACTGGACAGAGACGGTGATGATGGAAGAAAATTTGATAAGGAATGAAGCAGAGATCCAGAACATCATCAATTTGAATTTTAATGCCCTACGCACAGAAGGATTTTGGGGAAATGATTACTTTTTTGATCTATGTGACAGATATGGCATCATGATTTTTGATGGGTTTAACTGCTGTTCCATTTGGGAACGCTGGGATGTATGGACTGATCACACTTATGAAATTGCAGGTTTAAGTTTTCGTGATCAGGTTATCCGCAAGCGCAATCACCCAAGTTTTGTCGACTGGTTATTGGCAAGTGATAGTCATGTACCTTTCAGGGCCGAAAAATTATATACCAACATAGTTAATCAATACGACGGAACAAGGCCGTACCAATCCAATTCAATGTACAACACCACTCATTTTAGTGGGACCACAGGCTTAGATCACGATCCATACCCGGATACCTATGTTTATCTTTATCCTACCACATGGTATGGGATGAAGGAAGTAGATGAACAAGGGCAATTTGGAAAGTTTGAATTTTTAGAATTCAATACTGAAATTGGCCCGGGTGCGGAACAAATCCCTCCAATGGAAAGTATGCGTGCCATGATGCCAAAAAAAGATTTATGGCCCATGAATGCAACCTGGAAGGTACGACAGTCTTCAGATGAATATTCCATTAATGCCACCCATGCATTTAATGCGCGGTATGGCAAACCAATGGATTTGGAGTCATACACTGTCAAGGCGCAGGTTTTCCAAAAGGAGTCTTACAGGTCCCTGGTGGAGGCATTCCGAAAAAATAAATATAAGGCCAGCGGAATATTAATATACCGTCTTAACGCAGGTTGGCCCTCGTTGTGTTATTTTCTTTATGACTATTATCTAAGGCCAAATGGTGCATATGCCGGTGTTCAGCAAGGGTATGAACCCCTGCACATAATGTATGCCTATGATGACAAATCCATCGTAGTGACAAACGATCTGTACCAGGATTTTAAAAATCTGACGGTATCTGCTAAAATTCTGAATTTGGACATGACGGAAAAGTTTACATTCACCAAGCAAATTGAGGTAGCGGAAGATGAGATAACTACTGTATTACAAATTCCTGATATTAATGGATTAAGTCAGACTTACTTTTTAGAACTAACACTAAAAAATGTGGAGGGCGAATTGCTTAGCTCAAATTTTTATTGGCTATCTACTCAAAATGATGAAGATGCTGATTTTTCAAACTTAATGACACTGCCGGAAGTAAAACTAAAGGTCTCTGCAGAATATAAAGAAACGGCTACTAACTCCAAGATAAAGGTAAAAGTCTCCAATCCTTCAGAACAATTGGCCTTTTTTATTAACCCTAAAATCCTGAGAGGATTGCATGGCGAAGAACTGCTACCCACTTACTGGAGTGTTAAATACTTCAGTATTCTTCCTGGAGGATTCAGGGAAATCGATGTCAATTTTGATAGGTCAGACTTAGAAAGTAGTGAACCATATATCATGTTGGAAGGATGGAATATCGATCCAATTGAAATTGCATTAGACGAGACGAACAGCGAGGTGACTCCATCTTTATCGTACAGGGATATTAATATACCAGAAAGTGTTAATGCCGGGCAAGAGTTTGACATTAACCTTACTGTAGTCAATGCAGCTAATACAGGAGCAGGACTTTTGAAATCCCGACAACATTTGTATATCGATGAGCAGCAGAAGTCCTATAAAAGAGTAGCGCTTGCACCAGGAGAAGAGAAGCAATTAATCTGGACTGCCATAAAAATTAACAAAACAGGTACTCATAAAATAAAAGTAAGTGATATGGAGCCTGTAGAAGTTGTAGTGAAGTGACAATAAGACATTAATATAAAACTGATGATTAAATACATTGTGGTTTTTACATTGTTGTTTCTCAACGGATGTAGTGAAGATGTTAATTCTGATAACCCCACTGATATTCCCCTCATAAAAGATGGTTATCCGAAGTTGGCAATGTGGTGGCCGGACACCCGTAAACAATCCCGGGATGAACTGAAACGATATGACTGGATTGGTTTCGGGGTGTGGGATGATTTCTCAGTAATTGAAAAGCTGAAGACAATTAATCCGGATCAGAAACATTTTATGGATTATTCTATTACTGAAACTTCCTGGTCGCACTGGCAGAGTAATACTGAAGTAATGAAAATGATACCATCAGAATGGTTCTTGACTCAACTTGGCACTTTATTGGCCCTGCCCATGGATGCTGATCAGAATAAGGTGTTTGTTGAGGATTTGTTTGATGGGCAAGGAAATACCTTGTTTGAAATTGGTGACGAAATTACCTGCGAACACGAAACTATGAAAGTAACAGGTATCAATTCGCAAGAAAATATCCTCACAGTTGAAAGGGGTTTTGTCAGGGAAGCTGCTTCCCATTTAAAGGGTGCTAGGATTGCACCTCATATTACATTTTGGCCAAAAACATGGGTGATGAATATGTCATTACTTTGTCCAAAAGTGGATATTGGAGATGGGAACGGTCCTCAAACCTGGGTTGGGTTCGCAACCCGGTATTTTAAGGTGGATCAAATGGACCTTTGGGACGGATTTATTGTTGACCGCATTGAAGATGATCAAAGCTGGCTGGTCCCTGAGTGGTGTCGCAGTATAGATCCTGATTTTTCAAATCAGACAATTACTGACGGTTACCAAGCTTTTGACGCCGCCTGGAACCAAGGATGTGTTGGCTTCCTGGAATTTCTGCGTAACGAGTTATCCGGAAAAGTGCTTATTTCTAATACTTCAGGAGCCTATTATGAATCTCTTAATGGCGCCATTTATGAAGGTTACCCTGGTAATTGGAACAACCTTGTACCCGAGACATATCAGGACTGGGCCGATCGTACGTTGAATGAAAAAGGCTATATTAATGTTTCAAAATCAGGATATATGCCGAACTATACGCTCGCTGAAACCTATGAAGATGAAGATATGCCGAACGATGATGGAAGCTATATCAATCCTTATGATCAGCCTGGCTTTACTCCGGATTATCAGAAAATGAGATATGGGCTCACTACTGCTTTGTTGGGCGACGGATATTTTTCATATGAGATAAATACAGCGGGACATGGCGGCCTGGGATTGATGTGGTTCGACGAATATGATAATGCAGGAAAACAAAGGGGTTATTTGGGTAAACCTAAAGAAGATGCCCATCGGGTAATGGATGCTGGTGACGGTTCCGTATGGCGACGGGAATTTGATAATGGCACAGTACTTTGTAATCCCACCAATACTGAAGTTATGGTTGAGCTGGGATCTACTTATTGGTTTATTGACGGATTGCAGTCGCCGGATATTAACACAGGTAAATCTGTCAACCAGATCGACCTGGGACCGAGAGACGGTAGAATTCTTTTAAACTCCCATTAAGAGACGACAGGCTGTCTAGCAAGCATTCTCTAGGGAGGAGGACCGGTCAAAAATACCTGTCGGGATATTTTATCATACCTCCTGCAAATAAGTTAAGTAGATTGATAGCAATTACTAATGCTTAGTTACCCGTGCAACCCAACCTCCACCAGAAGCCAGGTGTATGGGAATTTTATGCTGATTGGTAACCGTTGATTTGATCATTTTGTAATCACTGGCAAATCCTTCCGCGTTAACCCCGTCTTGATAGTATTGTATATCATATGAACCGGGATCGAGAAAACTAAGGTCTAAGGTTAAGTCGCGGGCAGTCCAATCGGTCATGGCACCAATATACCACTCGTCTCCGCTTCTCCGAGCCAATAATACATAGTCTCCAAACTTTGCCTCCAAAACCTTAATATCATCCCAAACGGTGGGTACTACCGAAATAAATTCCATACACTCCTCTTCTTTCAGATAGTGACTGGGAGTGTCTGCTAATACTTGCAGTGGACTCTCATAGACAACAAACATTGCTAATTGATGGCAGCGGGTTCCAAGAGACATAGGCCGGTCAAATATAGGCCTATAGTTTGGCTCCTGGGCGTTACGCATGGCTCCTGGCGAATAATCCATAGGTCCGGCCAGCATCCTGGTAAAAGGAATGATCAAGTCATTTTCAGGGTTAGTGGATTTTCCCTCCCATTTATGCTGTTCCTGTCCGCTAACTCCTTCGGTGGTGATCACATTGGGGTAGGCGCGTCTGATCCCGGTAGGCTTGTAGGATGAGTGAAAGTCAACCAGAAGCTTGCGACTGGCAGCAGCCCGGGCGACTTTTTGGTAGTATTGGACCATCCATTGATCATCTCGCTGCATTTGATCCACTTTGATCCCTTTAATACCCCATTTTTGGAATTGGTCTAAGGCAGGTTCCATATTATCATTCAGGGCCTTCCAGGTTACCCCCAATATCAATCCCACATTTTTCTCACGGGCATACGCCGCAAGAGATTCCATATCAATCGATTCCAAAGGATTTATTAAGTCGTTGGTGCTGATATCGTACCATCCAATTTCCAAAACCGCATAGGTCAGGCCGAATCGAGCAGCAAAATCAATATAGTATTCATAGGTCTCGGTATTGATACCACTCTCAAACTCCACACCGTAAACGTTGTTGGCATTGTACCAGTCCCATGTTACTTTTCCAGGCTTAATCCAGTCGGTTTGTGTTAATTTCAAGGGTGTTGATAGTTTGAATACCAGTTCATTTTCCAACAATTCACCGTCGTTATCTGAAATGGCCATAAGGCGCCAGGGAAAGTCACGCCTGCCAGAGGTACGTGCTAGGTATTCTTCTCTTTCAACCGGAATTACATCTTTATCATTGGGGATTGAATACGACTTGGGGTATCTGGGAAATATGGCTTGTAAAGCATTTTCACCATTACCTGATTTAAGATAAAATCCGGGATAATCCCAAAGGTCCGATTCTGTAATCACCAATTTGTGGCCTTTTTCAGGGGCGAGCAACACAGGTAGGCAGCTAAATTGATCATCCTTGAATTCACTTATCATTTGAACAACATGGGGGCGTTCATAGTGAGTAAAGTATCCATCGGCGATTGGGAATGCTCCCTGGTGGTCCTGGGGGAAGTTGTATTTAACTAATTCATTATTGATTGTTACCTGATCATTTAAGGAGGTTTTTATGCGGTAGGCCACACCGTCGTCATAGGCCCTGAAGATCACTGAATACCCTCCACGAAATTGAATGGTCAACTCGTTACAGCGGTCGCGGACTTCGGATCGTTTAACCTGTATGACCTGGGGAATGATTTGATCCACTGATCTTTTCATTGACCTAACGGGTCGGGGATTCACTCCCAACTCCGTGTTGTCTATGGTTATGGATATCGGTGATTTCTCCAAAATCAATATCTCCCGGTGCCATACCTGGTACCAAATCCGGTCATCTGTGTAAACATGTATCTTGTTTATACCGTCTGGAGAATCCAACACATATTCACGGGCTGATAACACTAACTGATTGGTTAGTAAAACCAGCATCAACAATTGCAGTCTTTTCATTTTCTATCTACCAAATATCTCACTCTGGTGTGAAGCTTTTTTAAAGTAACTTCGTTCAATAACATCTTGTGGTTGTTCTATATAACTAAAAAGTACTCCAATTGCGATGATAACAACCCAATACCATAGTGCGAGGAACTTCATTAGTGTTCCATGGGTCATCGACTATAAAATAGGAGTCATCAGGTGCATGGTGATAAATTGAATTAACCACCTCAATGTTGTTGCTGTTACCGGTAATTTCAAAATAATTCTGTTTATAGGACCCGAAGTGGGCAAAGTCCATCACATTTGTAATAAAGATATTACTGCTGTTATTGATGGCAGCATAGGGTTGTGAGGTCTCGGTTTTGCCACCGAATATCCTCACATTCGAGGCGTTGTCAATTTCCAACATGGGAAAGGTAGAAACTGGCCGTTCACTACCTCCACGTTCAAGATTAAGACCGTAAAACCACAAAGGCTGAGTGGTCCCGCTAACTTTTACTTTACGGTGGTTACTATTGCGAGGTGTGGTTCCTTTCTCGTCCTGGTAATTGAAAATACGCCCTCCACCATTTCCTGATATTTGTAATCTTACGTAGTCATGCTCGTAGACCAGCCAGTCAATGTCGCACCACAAATTGCGAATGATGGAATTGGCTCCCACCCGCCAGTGTACACTTCCACGATAATCTTCATCTCCTGCATTGGTGGTAATGTCCAGCAGGTATGTAGTAGCATTGGCGCTGTTTACGGTCTCGATTAACCATGATGGTCTTTGTGGTGTCCAGCCATATTTGAGAATTGTACCTGATTTTCCCCGGCCCGGACAACCGATTAAAATGGTGTTTTCTCTAAGTGTAATGGGAGAGGATAGAATAAATGTTCCCTTGGGGAGGCACACCTTGGCGTTGGTATCAATGGCCTGCTGAATCCCCGCAGCCGTGGCAGAGGTTACCAAAACAGCATCGGGATCTTCAAACGAGGGAGTGTCGTTCCAAATATGTTTTGACACTAAGTCGGCCGGAGGCTCACTTACACCGGCTATATCAACCATATCACTATTGGTTTGAGTTGCGGTAATTGCATCGTAGTGCGCTGCTGTCATGGGTACTCCCCTTCTATTAGTTTTGGTACCCTTGTACACATAGTTATATCGTTTTACCCGGACCCAATCATTGGTATTGTCAAAACCTGTTATGTTTCCATCTCCTTGGTTATCAATTATTGTTTCAGCGCTTTTTACATAGACATCACGCATAGAAATCAAGCCCTGGCCAGGATTAGAGATCCCTTTGTTGTCCGAAGATTGAGTAGTGAATTCAATTTTACAATCAATCAATGACAGGGGGAAAATCTCCACCGA
Organism: Bacteroidia bacterium; assembly: GCA_030430675.1. GTDB lineage: Bacteria > Bacteroidota > Bacteroidia > Cytophagales > Cyclobacteriaceae > SZUA-3. The sequence goes on from JAUIKU010000013.1 coordinate 15,618, forward strand.
GGAGTTGGTGGTATTCAGTGTCATCGCAGTGCCTTTAGCCTGAACTATAGTTGATCCGACAATGGTGATACCACCCCAGCCACTTAACACTAATGCCCCTACGGATTGATTGGTAAAGGAGCACCCGGTGATCGTGTTTTGATTGGCTGCCGGCATACCCCAGGCCACTTCTTCATCGGAATCAGGTAGGTAAATGCCAAATTTACCGCCATCAATACTAATATTTGCGGTAAGACAATTGGCGCCTCCAATACCTGTCATTCCGGCAAATCCATCGCGAACTTTGATACTGATATCTTCCACGTAACAGTATTGTGCAGTGGACCAGAATATACCCACCGCATTTTTGTTGCCTATTCCAAGGTCAACATTTACCCCGCGTATCCCCCCTTCCATTACCCAACCCGTGTCATAGGGCTTGCCCGGATTATAGTGGCGGCTGGGTAAGGATTGATCGGTCATATAATGAAATACCGCCAGCGGGTTAACCCCGTTAAACGCCGGAGAATTGTCGGCAACCACTATAGTAGGGCGGTTGATGGCGGAGCCTACAATGTTTACCGGCATATTGGGGTAGTTGTTGGTTTTGATCAAAGGATCGTGGGTCATTTCACAATAGATCTGGGAAGACACCTTATAGGTGCCACTGGGGATGAATAAAGTTTGACGGGCATCTCTGGATGCATTTACCGCATCCTGAAGTTTCCTGGTAACATCTTTAGCGCCATTCATCTCATCTGCAGTCAACGCCTGGTTTTTTGCAAAGTCGTACATGCCCATTTGAGTGGGGGTTATTTGACTATAGCTAGTTTGACACACTTGTATCAAAACTGCAGATGCCACTAAAAACACGCAGTAGCGTTTGAATCTCATACCTATTAATGGCCAGAGGATATAAAACATATGTTTCTATATTTTTAGATTTTAATAAAGATCTTTCGTCTATAAAGCCAGTAGCACAAATACCAAAGAAGTAACAGGACAATCAAATTGCTCAAAATGTTGACCATTGACTCACCTACCAATCCGGTGAACGGCATCATAAAAGGATGAATTAGGTTCATGATAAACCCGGTGCCTCCCAAGTGCGCAAACAAGTATATGAACAATGGATTCATTCCCACAATCACGAAAAACAATGTCCACTTCCGGTATCTTTTAATGTCGATCAACCAATAACAGAATGCCAGTGATAACACGGTCCAGCCACCGCTCACTATTACAAATGAAGAAGTACATATCCGTTTGATGATAGGGGTAACGGTAGATAGCCCATATCCGGCCACCAATCCAATCAAACCCGCTGTTAACAATATGCGGAATTTACGCATAGGTGAACGATCACTCATTAGTAGTTGCGCCGAGAGAACCCCCCAAATAGTATGAGCAGTAGTAGGGATAGCATTGAATGCAACCCAATGCCCCGTCAAGTTTGCTCCCCCATATTGCAGGTCCAGCCAGGTACCAAAATTTTCGTTGGGCACAAACGGATGATTAAATCCTTCTACTGGAAATCCCCGATAGAGTGCCTCAGTTATGGCCAGTAAAAGAAAAGAGAAAGCCAGTTGGGTAACGGTGGATTTATTCATTACCAGGAATGCCAGTACATAAGTAACTGATAGTTGAGCCAACACATTCTGAAAGAAAAAAACGATTTTTCCTTCGCCAATACAGGTTATGACCCAACCAATCAGCAGCAGCAGAAATGCCCTTTGCCATACATGCTTGCGGATCTGAGTTTCATCGATTCCCTTACTGATCCTGTTTGAATAGGAGTACGGTATTGCAACCCCAACAATAAACATAAAGTAAGGTTGTATCAGATCATAGTATCGAAGCCCTTCCCATGGAACATGCTGAAACTGTATTCCGATACCATATAGTATTGTTCCTTTCAGCTCGGGGATAGTAAGTGAAGTGAATAAATCCGTAAATGAGGCAATTAGCAAAAACATGGTTAAACCCCTAAAAAAATCAAGTGAAAACAATCGATCACTCAGGGAAGCATTTTCGGTAGAGGACATCCAAGATTTACTTTTTATTTAGGAACTAAACTTATTGAAAGCATATATAATTTAAAAATATATGTAATGAAATGTAATAACTTTTTTTTCATAAGAATATAAATTTTGTTTTGAATAATTGTAAAAAATAAATCAAGATGGTTAAGTGCTGGCTGAAGTTCAAAAATCGATTATCAACTCTCTTAGGTGGTATTCTTGATAATTCAAAGATGCAAGTTTTCTGGTTAGAGTTTTCTTTTTATGTAGGACTAATTTGTCCGATATAAAAATTGTTCCTACTTTTACAGGATAAAACACTATACTGACTTGTTCTTTGACACCCATGTTAAACCACATTTTGAAACGGAAGAAAAATTCATTTCCCATCCTGGGCAACGATCACCTGTTGGTAATAATAGCGCTGACCCAGCACAGAAGGCTTCCCAGATTAATTAAGGATTCTGAAGAAATTGAAAAATCGTTGAGTTTAATAGAAGAAGAATTAGAGCGACATATTCGTTTTGAGGAACGTGTGTTATTCAATGAAATTTAGCAGAAAGCCAGTACACAGCAGTTAGCAATGCTCAACCAGCACCATCATGAAGCAGAATTTCAAGAAAATACAGGTGACGAATTCTGGAAGTAATCCATTTCTAAAAGAAGATATTTTCATGAAAATCTTTGCATAGTTAGGATTCCTTTATACCTATAGAAAGGAATCCTGTTTAACAACAAAATGAAACAGATCATATTCATCATACTGGTGCTTTGCATAGGCTTGTGTGCCTTTGCTCAAGGCGGAAATGAAGACAAGGCTTTTGCCAAATCCTCTGACCTTAAAATAGAGAACACTTCTATCAAATTTTCCGATGAACTACAACAATTGGTCTTTACCATTCAAGTGGAAGGTAAAGCTGGTGCCTCCGTACCTGCCACTGCTGGACAAATGGACGGCGCCCCGGTGTTGGGCTACGTGTTTCCCACTACCTTATCCTCTACCGATGTGGGCTTTGGTCAAACCGAGGGCATTGTAGCCATGGCGTTGACCTCACACCCCGATTTTGATGATACTCCCTTGTGGGATGAAAATATGGACAGAAATTATTCCAACGATGGTGTGATATGGCACGCCCATTGGGTGGTATTGGTTGAAAACACCACCGTACCAGGTGGACTGGCGGTCAAGCAGTTTACCGAAGGTGATACCAGTGTTACCTTGCCCCATACCAACCCGGGCATGCCCATGTATCTGGATTCACCCGGATTTGCCGTTGTGACGAAAAGTAATACCATAAGGGTGATTATCCCAGCCTACAGAATGAACCACAGGACCGATTTTAAATTTGACGCAGTAACCGCCTACATGGAGGTCAATACCTCAAACCCCAACTACCCATTACTCGGGGTATACGCGGTATTTAGCGTCGCATCGGGTGATCTGTCTTTGCCATATACCGTTAATTAGTTTAAATGTGATACTATGAAAGTTTCCGTTTGGGATACCTATGTTAGGCGTGAAGACGGTAAGGTAATGCATTTTGATATTGTAGTACCTGACACCATGATAGATCCTGCTATTGTTTATGAATACGGCAGAATCTATTTAGCCTCCAGGCCCTATGGCACAGGAAATCTGACCTCGGAAGAGTGCAGGTTCTGCCATCTCGAGCAAGCTTCTGAAACTATGATACAGAACATACAGAAACAGGGGTATCATATCATTGAAATGCAAAATTGTGAATAAATGGCCCTGCTGTCATTGCACTATGAAAAAGAGCTTCAGGGCAGGTTCAGCCTTAAAAAGCGGAACCTCCTTTTTGTGTTTCAAGTCAATTGCCCAGGCTGTTTTACCTATGGTATTCCATTAGTCAACCAATTATTTCATCAATATGAACATGACATCGGTATTCTGGGGCTATCTACCGCTTTTGAGGATTTTGAATACAATAACCTTAATAATACCCGGTTATTGCTGGAGCAACAAAAGGTGGTAGGTGCGACCAAAAAGGTACTGCAAGCAAGGGGTTCTGATAACCGACCTGAATCCATCAATTTTCCAGTGGCCATGGACAAAATGGCCAATGATCAATTTGACTATGATCAGGCGTCGGAACATGATTGTCGGTCAACACTCGGATATAGAACCATGAATGAAAATGAGAGAAAGGTATTCCACAATAGGGTCATCAAATATCTAAAAGGGTTAGAGTATATTTCGCTTACATTTACCTTAAACCAGATGCGAGGTACCCCTACACTGATATTTTTTGACAACGCCTATAGGGTATTGCTACATCATTTTGGACATATTGATTATTCCACCTTGAAATCTTATATGAAGGTTTTGTGAGCGTAAATGGGAAGGGTCGCCAACTTTTACTTAAATTGAAACGGACGAATGGATTTAAGTTCAAAGATTACCGCAGGTTTAAGCCGGTTGTCGGAAGTGTTCAAGACTTTACTCTGGGAGCGGGCAAAGACCTTGCAGTTAAGTCCTATCCAGATTCAATTACTCAATTTCATTGCTTTCCACCAGGATGACCTGTGCAATGTGAGCTCCCTGGCCAGGGAATTTAATGTCACCAAACCTACTATAAGCGATGCCATTAGGGTACTGGTTGAGAAAAATTTACTGATAAAGGATTTTTCTTCAACCGACAACCGCAGTTATACTCTGCAACTTTCTTCACTGGGAAAAGAAGCAGTAGATCAAACCATATCTTTTAGCGATCCGGTAAAATACCAACTTGATAAGTTGGATGCTACAGAACAAGAACAGCTCTACCGCTTACTAAGCAGGCTTATTTACCAATTGAACTGCACGGGCGTGCTTCCTGTACAGCGTATCTGTTTTGGTTGTAGGTTTTACCAAAAGAGAACCAACGGACATTATTGCAACTTTTTAAAGGCGAAGTTAATGAACTCAGATATAAGGTTGGACTGTCCTGAATTCAAAGAAACGAACACTATATGACATATATTACAGAACTCTTCTACTCCTTGAACCTCTTCAAAACTTTATCCTGATACTCATCCTTCTTACTAGTTCTCAAACCGGCCAAGTATGCCTCAGTAGTGCTAATCTTTTGATGGCCTAACATTTGAGATATGGCGGTAAGGGGCACTCCCAGGTCATCAGCACCGGTGGCAAAGCTGTGACGACTGACATAGCTGGTTAGTGTTTCTTCAATACCTGCCATCTCGCCTATTTTCTTCAGGTTTTTATTGTATCTGGATCGAGCCCATAAAACATCTTTGTATTGTGAAATTGGCGCACTATGTTTTATGATCGATAAGATATAGTCTTCTTTTTCTTTACCTTGAATGAAATATTCAAGAATCGGTTTCAGTTGTTCATCGATTTTGATGTCAAATGGGTAGTTGGTTTTCTGCCGGGTGTACTTGATCCTGCCATCTATGATATTGGATAATTTTAGATGACACATATCGGTAAATGACATACCGTTTAACAAAAAACTCATCAAGAAGATTTGCCTATCCCTGAATAATGGGCTGCCTGGTTCTAATTTCAGAGATTTGATCTTTTGCAGTAAATCCAGAGTTATGGCCCTTTTCCGTGGTTTTCCATTGCGAATTGTATAATTCTTAAACGGGTATCCTTCCTCCACTACTAATCCGGCCTTGATAGCCTTTCTATATATTGCACGTAAAGTTCTCAGATAGACGCTCAATCCACCCCAGGAATTCCCTTTAGACAAATGCCAAGTTTCAAATCGATGTAGGAAATCCTGGTTGACCTCCAGCATAGTGATGTCCTGCTCTTTAGTAAAATTTTTTATAGCACTCAGAGTATGACGGTAAACCCTAGCGTTCCCAACCCGATTGGCGGTGAGCATATCAATAATCAACTTTTCAGTGAAATCAAACAAGCTGACTTTTTTAGATACCCGTTTTATAGATTGGCGTACTTCTTTTAAGCTCATAAATCTTAATGTCCCTTCATCTTCCAACCGTGTCACCACGTCTATCATGTTAGCCAATCTCTTCCTTAGCGTGTTATTGAGTCGCGTGATGGAACCTGTGCCCTTGTAAGTGCTTTTAATTCGGGAATTTTTTTGATCCCACTCCGATTTTTTTAGCTTAACCCCTGCAGATATACTAGTGGTACGCCGGTTATGGGTTAATCGATAAACTAATGGAAAAGCTGAAATATCCTTTCTTCTGGTATCAAGAGATAGTTTAATATGAGTGGCCATTTTTTATCAGTTGCACGCGATTTGCACGCACTTTTTGGATTAATATGGTCTTAAATGGTTTGATAAAATACAAAAATATAGATCTAAATGCCATTTTGAATCATTTAAATACATTTCGATACAAAAACCTTCTGCCTTACAAGCAGGGGGTCGCTGGTTCGAATCCAGCAGGTCCCACACGACAAAGACCACGCTACCAGGCGTGGTTTTTTTGTGTCAGGCGCTGATTTGCTGAAAAAAAGTTGGCAACATTCAACAAGGGCACTATTTTTATCCGATACCAATTCATTTATCATGACCAATAGAAGACAATTTCTAACAAACATGGGACTGCTTGCCGCAGGGTACGGACTACTCCCTTCCTATCGAACAGCCGCCGCCTATGACAAAAATATCGGAATACAGCTCTACACCTTTCGGGATGCGATGATGTCCGATGCAAAGGGTACCATGGAAAAAATTGCAGGGCTGGGATTTAAAGAAATAGAATCCGCCCGCAGTTCCAAAGGACACTACTATGGGCTTACCGCCAAAGAGATGAAGGCCACCTGTAAAGACCTGGGCATGAAATTGACCAGCGGCCATGTACACCTTGATGAAAACTGGGACCAAACCATGGAGGAAGCGGTAGAATCGGGACAGGAATATCTAATTTGTTCCACCATGCCTACCCGGGGGCAAACGGTTGATAATTATAAAAAAGTGGCAGAAGCATTTAACCAGGCTGGAGAAAAATGCAAAAAGGCCGGAGTGAAATTTGGCTATCACAATCATGCCTACGAGTTCGAAGCGGAAAACGGCCAGGTGCTTTACGATGTGTTGCTGGACCATACCGAAGCAGACCTGGTACACATGGAATTGGATTTGGGATGGGTGATTGTAGGCGGTAAAGACCCGTTGGATTATTTCAAAAAATACTCCGGTCGGTTCCCCCTGTGGCACCTGAAAGACATGGACCTGGCCAAAAAAGAGAGTACCGAATTCGGTAAGGGGGGCCTTGACATAGCAATGATGCTGCGAAATAAGAAAGCCTCCGGCGCCAAACACATCTACGTGGAACAGGAAGAGTATGCCGTTTCTCCCTACGAAAGCATGAAACACAACATGAAATTCCTGGCAGAGATCTAACCACGTCCTGCAGGTTGTGACAGTAATCCACAGAATGTGGTGAACCTTTACACAACTTTTATTTTACCGGAATATTGCAACTACTAGTGTAACTTGTAATCTAAATAATCCAGGTGCTCTTCTTTCTGTACTAGTTTGGGTTATCCAATTGCATTTCAGCGTTGGACAAATTTACAGCCGCTCTAAATCTACCTCCCTAATGGTAAACAACTCTAAAGCCCTACTTGAATCATGTTGATCCACCCGCTCTGCAGAATATATCACCGGCAATGAAGCCATATTTACGATATCAGCGGTAGCCAAAATTTGCTTATTTAATTGCGTACAGCACTTTTCCACTAAAGCTGTGGTATACAGTGGCTCCCCATGAAATACGATCTGGCTTTTTACATCTCCAATCTCTCCAAGCACAACCTCTCCACTATGGAAACTGGCAGTAAACTCGGGCACAAAGTGGTACTTATTTAGGTATTTTTCTTTTAATCGATCGATCTCATTTCTCATATAAAAATAGGTTCTTACCCAGTTGGAATTCTTCAGCCCCTTCTTTAGCGTCCAGGTCACCACGACTTCATCTCCTACTTAGCGGTAGATCTCACCTTTGGTAGCCAGAATGCATTTTGTGATATCATGAAAAAAGTCATTCAGGAAATTATAATACTTCATATCACCCATTGCTTCCGCGATTGACGTGGAAGATTTCAGATCTACGAACATAAATATCCTTTGTTCTCTACGAGGCTTATGGTACTTCCCGGTAATAAAATGAAACAACACCATGCGTCCCATTTTTCTACTCATCTCCTGAGTAAAAATGATCACTCCAATACCTAACAGCGAGTAAAACAATATGATATTGAAATCTTCTTTGTATAAAAAATTCTGAAAACGGGATCCGTACAAATAGTCTACCAAGCCTTCTCCATAATAAAAACTCTCATTAACCCCTTTTATCAGCACTATCAATACCACCATTAATAGTAAGTAGCATAGGGACTTCAACATTACAATCGTTCTAAACCCAATCCTCCGTGTTTCCCAGTTAAATGCGTACCGTTCAAGGATTGCTACCAAAACCCCTCCTATTAATCCAATAGATACACCATTAAAGATTTTAATTGGCTCGTCGAAGCCATCGGCAAATAAGGGGTACAGAAACCCCAAGCATATTCCAATTGACCCTATAATAAGTATGTTATTCATATATCTGGTCCAGAGGAAATTGCTTATGCATATCCAATTCTTTAATGGCAAACACTTCCAGCGGTTCCCTTTTGCCCTTCAACAGAATTTTTCCTAATGATTCGGATTGGTAGATCACAGGTGTTTCAAGCAAATCTATCAAGCGACCTGATACCAGTAGTTCCTGATCCAAAACCTCACACTGGGTGAGTATTCTGGAGGTAGTATTCATCACATCCCCCATAAAGGTGATCTCACTTTTCTCGGTGCCGATTTCACCCTGTATCACACTTCCATAGTGGTAGGCTGCCTGAAATTGAGGAACTAAACCATACTTTAAATAATACTTTTCCCTGACGTGCCTGATGTGACTTTTGGCATCGAAAAAGACCCGGAGGCAATTTCCATTCTTAAGACCCTGCCGGGGACTCCAAGAAACCACCAATACATCTTCTACATATTGATAGATTACTCCGTGATACGCCAGGATAGGTTCAGTAATGTCGAATATAAACTCATTCAGAAGCTTATGGAATTTTAACGGGCCCAACTTTGTGGCTATCCCACCTGAATGTTTAATGCTTATAAACATGAATACTCTTTCCTGCGTAACGGGGTGGTAATACTTACCCGTTACATAGCCCCATAATACCCCCTGCCCCATTTTCCGGCTCATCTGTAAAGTAAAACTAATGCAAAAGGCAATGGCTATGGTATAGACAATGGCAATCAGGAAATCTTGCTCAAACACATATGTTTGAAATTCATCACTGATCCACACACCATGGAAACTGAGATCATATTTTATCATACGGGCAATAACCAGTTCGAAAAATATGATCACCGTAATCAGGACTACATAAATGGCCGTCCTAATCAATACCAGTGGAATAAACCTTAGTTTCCTTATCTTTTTAAGAGCAAAAAAGTACAGTTCGAAATATGAGATTAGAATCCCCACCACCAGACCAATAATGGCCGTATTGATATAAGGAAAGATATCACCGAACCCGTCTGAAAGCAATGCATAGAAGAGACCTAATAATATACCGGCGGTTATAACTGTTCCGGCTGTCCTAATCTTTCGTGACCTCCGATTATCTAGTCCCATATACCAGACTTGCTATAAGTTGATTATCAATAAGATACTTTCTGGTTGAATATTTATAAATACTTCGATATAAGATAAATAATTCCTTCAAACATTAAATATTTTTTAACCCAAGGTAATTCCTACCGGTTGCTCATTAATCCATAAAGATTTACATTCACTGCATGACCGGATTTCACCCAGTGCTGAAAGTATTTACCTTACTTTTTATTTACATCCTGACCGCTAATGCTTCCTTCAGTCAGCAGGTGAGCAGTTCCGAAGGCCTTGCCAGGATCGGGATCATTGCCGATTGCCAGTACGCGGACCAGCCCACCCGGGGAGTACGACATTACAGATTATCACTACAGAAGCTTAACCAATGCGTGGATTCGCTCAATACATTTGAGTTGGACCATGTTTTTCATTTGGGCGATTTCATCGACCAGCACCATCAAAGTTTTGATGCAGTACTGCCCATTTTTGACAGGCTAAAAGCACCCCATACCCAGGTTCTGGGAAATCACGATTTTTCTGTGGAAGATCAGTTCAAGGAAGCAGTACCTGAGATCATGGGACTGAAGGCCCGTTACTTTTCAATGATGGTCAAAGGATGGAAGTTCATTATCCTGGACGGGAATGATGTGAGCCTGTATGCCTGGCCCAAAAACAGTGAAAAGCACCAGCAGTCCCGCCGGATCTATGAGCAGCAGTATGCCCATCGGGAGACCTGGAATGGCGCTATTGGCAAAGCGCAAATGTCATGGTTAAAAAAAGAATTGGAACAAGCGGAAATTGATGGCAATAAAGTCATTCTGTTGTGTCATTTTCCTGTTTTACCTGAAGAAAATCACATCCTGTGGAATGCCGGTGAGTTGGTGGATCTGGTCAGTTCCTATTCCTGTGTAAAGGCCTGGTTCAACGGCCATAATCACGCGGGAGGCTATGCTGAGCACCAGGGAATTCACTTTGTAACTTTTCAGGGTATGGTGGACACCGAGCAAAACAGCTTTGCAACGGTCACATTAGGGCCGGATAAATTAATAATAAACGGAATTGGTCGGGAGGAAGATCGGGAGTTGGCAGTGGGGCAATAAGTGATTGATGGGCGATCGATACACTTGTTGTTCTTTAATAACAGCTAGATACCAAAGCCGATTTGGATTTCAGGAAAATTCAAGTTTAAAATGAACCTATTTCCACCCTCCTCCCAGGGCCCGATATACATTTACTTTGGCCTGCAGTTGTTTCAGTCGAATTTCAATAAGTTCCATTTTTGAGTCCAAAGCTTCTTTCTGTGTTAACAGTACTTCTGCATAATCAGCTCTTGCTGAATTAAACAGATTATTTGCTATAGCCACGGATTCTGTAAGAATACTTACTTCTTGATATTTTGTCTGGTAGCTTCTTGAAAAGTTATCCAGCTGAGCCAATTGATTCAGTACATCCACATGAGCGTTTAGGATAGTCTGTTCATAATTATAAGCTGCCTGTATTTGTTTAGCACCGGCAGAACTATAAGCAGCTTTGATGGCATTTCGGTTGATCAACGGGGCCATAATTTCTCCTGCCAGGTTATATGCCATGGATTCCGGGCTGATCAAGAGATTAGGTGCATACGCCTGAAATCCAATTCCGGCGGTTATATCTAATGAAGGGAAGAAATTGGCTCTGGCCACCTTTATGTCCAGGTGCGCCGCTACTAAATCCATTTCGGCTTGCCTGATGTCCGGCCGGTTAACTAACAATTGAGAGGGTATCCCGGCAGATATTGAATCAACCTCAAGCATAAACAATGACCTTGAGTCTCTGGGAATAGCTTTCCGGTAACGACCGGTTAGGAAGCTAATACGATTTTCAGACTCAATAATCCTTTGTCTTATTTCATATTGAAGATTCTGTGTATTGAGCAGTTGTGCGTTGAATCGGTATACTGCCAGCTGGGTTAGCCAGGCGGCATTCTTTTGCTGTTTTACCACATTCAGCGCGTGGGCCTGGATCTTAGCATTTCTATCTACAATCTCAAGCAAATTGTCCAATGCCAACAATTCATAGTATGACTCCGCTATTTCGGCGATCAGGTTAGTTACCATAAAATTCATGCCCTCAATGGACGAAAGGTATCTTTGCAAGGCCGCTTCTTTAGCATTCCGTAGCTTTTTCCAAATGTCAACCTCCCAACTGGCGTAGGCTCCAAACTGCAAATCAGATAAAGGTTCGGGAAACTTAACATCCGGTTCAATATCCAGATTCTCTTCCACCGCACCGTCTCTGGTAAACTCTCCAACCTTTTCTACTTCTGCTCCTGCCCCCAGAGCAACAAATGGCAAATATTCTCCTTTTCGTTCCCTAACTTCGTTCCTGCTAATTTTTATCTCCTGCAGGGTGATGTTCAACTCCTTGTTGTGTTTAAGAGCTGTATCTATTAAGGAAATCAGGGTGGTGTCTGCAAAAAATGATCTCCATTGTATATCAACCACGTTAGTGGAGTCTGATTCCGAGAAATAACGATCGGGTACAGAACGGTCTTCTGTGGCCAATTCCAAACCGGGAACACAGCCTGACATTATTAATACCAGGGATAATATTGCTACAGCGTATGTATAAATGATCTTGATCTTCATGCTGCTATTTGTCATTTTTTAATCTTCTCCTTAATTGTTTCAATAAAACGTTGGCCTTTCTCAGATTTCTTTCCAGGGCGTTCCTGTTTTCATTTTTATGCACCATGGCTTCCGTTAATGGTTCATCGTATTCATCTCGAATAAATTGACGACCTTCGATCATTTTGGCCAGGATATAATATAATCCGGGTATTACTACCACCCCAAACAGGGTTCCGATAAGCATTCCACCTAATGACGACCCTCCTATTGTTCTGTTTCCAATGGCTCCGGCACCAGTAGCCAATACAAGAGGGATCAACCCGGCGATGAAAGCAAATGATGTCATAAGGATCGGTCGGAAACGAACCCTGGCACCTTCAATAGCCGAATTAAGAATTGAGGTTCCCTGACGGTGCTTTTGAACTGCAAACTCCACAATCAATACGGCGTTTTTGCCCAGTAACCCTACCAGCATTATCATTCCAACCTGCGCATAAACATCATTGGCCAAACCCATGAGTTTTAACAAAAAGAAGGAACCGAATACTCCTATAGGTAATGATAGTATTACAGCCAGCGGTAGCACAAAGCTTTCGTATTGCGCAGCGAGCACCAGGTATACGAAAATTAGTACTATGAGAAATATGTATATGGCCTCGTTACCCCTATTGGCTTCATCATACGACAAGCCTTCCCAGGCAATGTCATATCCCTGCGGGAGCGATTCGTTTGCAACTTCGGTAATTGCTTGGACCGCGTCTCCGGTAGTATAACCAGCTCCCGGTAGTCCTCGGATAGAAGCCGAATTGTAAAGGTTGTACCGGGTAATTTCATTGGGGCCCTGTGTTTTCTTTAATTTCATGAACGAAGAATAGGGAACCATCTGATCTTTCTCATTCTTTACGAATAGCTTTTGCAGATCGGATGGTAGTCTTCGAAATTCAGGTGATGCCTGCACATAAACCTTAAAGAAACGACCAAACCGAATGAATCCCTGTTCATAGGTGCTCCCGATCAGAATATTGAGATTCTCCATGGCATCTCCCACTGAAACCCCCTTTTGCATTGCCACTTTGCTGTCTATCTCCAGTTGGTACTGGGGATAGTTGGCTGCATAGAAAGTGAAAAGACCGGTCAGTTCTTTTCTTTTACCCAGCGCCTCCATGAAATCCTGGTTAATCCGATCAAATTCCTGATAGTCGGTGGCGTTGGTCTTGTCAAGCAAACGCAGAGAAAACCCTCCGGATGTCCCAAATCCGGGTACTGCAGGAGGCTCAAAGAACTCGACAATGGCACCAAGTTTGCCTGATCTTATTTCCAGCTCTTCCATTATCTCATGCACAGATTGTCGACGCTCTGACCAATCTTTTAATTGGATCAAGCAGGTCCCGGCGTTGGAGCCGCGACCTTCAGTCATGATCTCGTAACCAGCCAGGGATGCCACAGATTCCACACCCTCAACTTCTTCGCATATCTCCATAAGTTGATGGGCCACCTGGTTGGTCCTTTCAAGAGTAGCACCAGGAGGGGTTTGTATAACCGCATATATGGTTCCTTGATCCTCACCTGGAACAAAACCCGCCGGTAGAAATTTATTGACACCGAATATTCCCACTCCAAATGCCACTAAAATGGCAAGGGTCACCAACCTCCGATCAACAATCCTGTTGAGCAACCCAACATACAGTCCGGTGAGATTTTCAAACCACCGGTTGAACCCGTCGAGCAACCAATTAATCGGTGATCTTTGCCTGGGTTTGCCATGGTTATTTTTAAGCAGTATGGCGCAAAGTACCGGTGTAAGCGTAAGCGCCACCAGTCCTGAAATAACAATAGAACTGGCCATAGTTATTGAAAACTGTCTATAGAACACCCCCACCGGTCCAGATAAGAAGGCAATTGGAATAAACACTGCCGTCATAACCAGTGTGATCGCTATAATAGCGCCGCTGATCTCGCCAAGTACCTCTTGAGTGGCTCTATACGGCGAAAGGCCGGGGTTTTCTTCCATTTTGGCATGGACACCCTCCACCACCACGATGGCATTGTCTACTACAATTCCAATAGCCAATACCAGGGCAAACAATGTTATCAGGTTAATGGATAATCCAAACATTTGCATGACAAAGAACGAGCCAATCAATGATACAGGAACCGCCAATATGGGAATGAGTGTAGAGCGCCAGTCACCCAGAAAAATAAAAACCACTAGAGCCACCAGGATAAATGCGTCACGAAGTGTATGGGTAACCTGCTCAATGGAGGCATCCAGAAAACGGGACACGTCATAACTGAACTTATAATCCATGCCTGGTGGAAAATCACTTTTCATTTCTTCAAGTGCGGACTTTACCCCTGCAATCACTTCGCTGGCATTGCTCCCGATATTTTGCTTTAATTCGATAGCTGCAGAAGGATATCCATCCAGGGTGGAATAAATATCATAGAATTCTGTTCCCAGGTTGACTTTGGCAATATCCTTTAACCGGAGAATCTGGCCCTCGTCGTTGGCCCGGATTATAATATCCTGGTATTGCTCTGGTGTATTATATCTGCCCGGATAGACAAGTACGTATTCCAAAGATTGTGCGGATATACCAGTGCTTTGTCCCAACCTGCCTGGCCTGGCAATAATGCTTTGGTCCATCATGGCCTCCATTACCTCCTCGGCAGAAACGTTATAAGCACGCATGCGGTCTGGGTTCAACCATACCCGCATAGCATATATCCGGCTACCCAGAATCTTTGCCCGGGCAATCCCTTCGATCCTCTGTATTTCCGGTATTATTTTGGTGTATGCATAATTGTATAGGAACTTTTCATCAGCGTCCGGATCGGTACTGTATAGGTTTACCTTCATCAACATACTGGGCTGGATTGGAGTAATTATTACTCCTTCGCGCTGTACCAGGGGCGGGAGCAGGGGCATTACCTGGTCTACCCTGGTTTTTACCAATACTACTGCCCGATCCGGGTCTGTTCCAGGTTCAAAAACCACCCGAATAGTCCCCTCACCAGCACTGGTGGCATCAGAAGCAATATATCTCATGCCAGGGACTCCGTTAATAGCAGTCTCTAGTGGAATGAGTGTTGATTTAGTAAGAACGTCTGCACTGGCACCAGGGTACGCAATGAAGATGAATACATTAGGAGGAGCAATTTCAGGAAATTGTGAAATAGGCAACTGCTTGATTGCAAGCAAACCGGTAAAGATAATAACCAGTGAAATTACGATGGAGAAAACAGGCCTATGGAGTATCTTGCTATACATTACTGATGAATTTTTCTAGAGTGATTGTATTATTCAGCATATAGTTCAAGCTTGGATAGAACCGAATCCGGAGCCAGATACTGGTAGGATATCTTATCTTCATTACTTACTTTTCGCAGGCCTTCAAGCAGGAACTTATCTTTTTCGGACAAGCCTTCCCTAACCTCGTATAGATGGGGTAATTCCTCCCCGATGGTAATTTGTCGTAGGCGAACTATATTATCCTGGTCTACCACGAATACATACTTTCTATCCAGTATTTCAAACGTGGCCTTTTGTGGGATTAGTAATGCTTGTGTCAGTGGTATGTGTATTAGTATACTACCAGTTTCTCCATGCCTTAACAGTCTGTCCGGGTTGGGAAAGGTGGCCCGGAAAGCAATGTTTCCGGTTTCGTGATTGAAGTCTGCTTCAATGGCGGTAACTTTGCCTGGATGATCAAATAACTTGTCATTTGCCATCAAAAGATTCACATCAATCAAGCTGTCTTTGCCTACTTTAGTTTTATAATCCAGATATTCGGATTCTGACACATTGAAGTACACCCACAATTGACTAATATCCGACAGCGTAGTGAGCAACTCTCCTTGTTCCAACAAACTGCCTGATCTCACATGAAGATGGTTTATCAGTCCATTAAATGGTGCCTTCATCTCTGAGAACTCCAAGTGGGCCTCCGCCAGCATTAATTCGGCATTCGCCTTATCCAGGTCCGCCTTGGCTAAAGCCAATTCATTAAGTGAGACAATGTTGCTATCGGCAAGTGACTTGGTATTTTGGAATTCGATTTCCGCAAACTTTGCTTCGGCTCGTGCCTTTTGCGCTTCCGCTTCGTAAATGGTGGTCATGATTTGAAAAAGGCGTTGTCCTTTCTTTACTAATTGACCCTCATCAACGAAAATATCCTGCAGATATCCCTCTTCTAAAGCCCTTAATTCAATATGCTGTATGGCATGGATTTGACAGACATATTGGCTGGTTACTACAGTGTCTTTCTTCAGTGGACTGGTAACCTGAAATGTGCTTTCAGATTCCTGGTGAATTCCATGGTTTTGATGACAAGTAGCATGAGTAAATAAAACAATTAGACTAAGTATTACCGTCTTCGTAAATTTCATTTTACGGATTATTTAATTCGATAAGAGATTATTTTGATTTTCCTCCAGAATGTTAATCCGGAGAAAGATGAAAGGAGCTATAAAGCTGTTGACCTGAGTGCCTGTTTAAGTCAAACACTTTTAAAAACCACCAGAATGTGGTTTTGCAGTCAGTTAGTAATTTAGCAATCCAGCTCTGGCATGAGCGGTATCAAAGCCGTAGTACTCCGTAAAAAAGGAATAAGGGGGTATCAGTAGGATCGATGTCAGGTCCGGTTGTAGAATTGAACCTGAAAGAGTTCGCTTGGTGAGGCGAGTAAATCAAACACAAGACAGAACCAAAAGCAGCTTTCAAATTTTCGGCTTTTGTTTCTTCCTCTTCCTCAGATTCTTCCCCGGGTTGGAAAGAGTCAGGGAAGGTAACGGCATTTATTGGGCCATCGGCAACAAAATGGGGAAAGGCGTCCTGATCTGAATTGAAATTGGTCTCAACCCCGGCTATTATCTTTTCACTTCCAGCGGTATCAATTCCAAATCCCAAAGGAATTAGAATTGTTGCTATCATCAAAAAGGTAATTCCAAGAATTGTCCTTTGTAACATCAGGTTATGAAATGAAATACAGCGGCAATTTTATTGATTAATCCAAAATTATACTAGCAATTCTTCAACTTTTCCTGGTGTTAATTGTTTACTGATTTAATCGGCTTATCAGATGTCGACCTGGTTTTGGCAAAAAGCCAATCCAGTAGCATGGGTTCCTCAAAGGCCCTTTTAAAGGAATCCCCATGACCTGTTCCTTCATACTCTGTGTATTTAACATTGGCACCAGCTTCTGACAACAGTCTGTACATATTTCTGGAACCCTCCACCGGATTACTTTCGTCGCTTTCCCCATGAAATATCCAGAAGGGAATATGACTGATTGTTTCTACCTGATTGGGATCTGAAAATCCCGCCATAGGGACAGCTGCTGCAAATAGATCCGGTCTTCTTGAAGTAAACTCCCAGGTCCCAAAACCACCCATGGACAAACCGATCAAGTATACCCTGTCAGGGTCAATTTGGTTTTCTTTGATGGTCTTATCAATGAGTTCCAAAGCAGCCTGCCCTGATTCCGAGGGGTTTTCACTCATGCTATAAGAGCCATCTTTACCCAGACCTTTAAAAGGGGTTTCCGGCGTGTTTCCTTCCCATTTTGCCCATTCTTCGTTCTTGGTTTTATCCGAACACTGTGGTACCAGAATATAACATGGATATTTTTCCTGCATTTCGGGATATAATATTGAGTTTGGCCTGGTTATTATTTTAGCACCCTTATATATTTCAACGCTATTGTCTGTACCTCTATCTCCCCTCCCATGCAAAAAGACCAGGAGAGGGACCTTTTCATTATTTGAATTTTGGGGACTGAATAACCTGTAGGGCATACTTAGCCCGTTGGACGATTGATAAGTATGTTTGACCAGGAGGCTGTCAATACGAACGACATCCCAGTCCGCCGAACGGTAATTCTCATACGGATCGGCTGACTTGTTTTCGATGGCGGTCTCTTTCTCCTTTTTTTCGATACAGGATACCAAAAAAAGAAAAACTATAAGTAACAGGCAGGATGTTTTCATTGGATTCAGATTCTTAAATTAAGAAAAATACCCACAATACACTGAAAAGTGCGAAGCATCACCATCCCCCTATGACTGGCTACTACCTGTCAGCAGTTAAAATCTATATAAGTTCGTTTAGGATTTTTATTCCATATAGGCAAGAACCCAGGAGTATCTACCCTGGGTTCTTACTAATCAACTAAATCACTTATAAACACAGGTATAAGCATCAATATGAATCAGGATTCATTGGCTTCTAATGTTTGAGACCCACGTTACCTTGGATCTGTGTTAAATCATCATATAGTTCAATGATTCCAGAAATACTGGCCAAAAATGAATTACAGGTGTGAAATTGACTACCCTGTAACAGCAAATCCCCTTTAGCATTAATATACCTTCCCGTTCCACCCTGAATTCTGTAAGATTTACTGATTGAAAGTTGGCCATTTTGGGTAAACACAAATCCGTTATAAACGCCAAACAATTCCTCTCCGGATTTACTCTTCATTAAGAATTCACCTTGATCTATAGTATGATATGACGAATTGCCGCCATATGATTGTATGTGGGAGCTCTCTAATATGAAATCAGAGAACAAGTTTGATTGACCATTTCCAACAAAATGCAGGTTCATAAAATTCTTATCTGCTTGTGAGATCGGCCCTCCACCAATATTATAAAGGCTGATAGAAGCATTAAATTGCTGCTGATTACCATTGAACAGCCTTCGGGGATCCACATCCTCCTGCTCACATGAAAATATCCCGAATGCCATTAATAATAGAAGTATAATCTGTTTCATAGGTCCAGGGATTTAAAAGGGGATTATCTTTTCATCCACTAGATACGGGACATAGCCTTAGTTTTGTTCCAGAAATGTTTCAAAAACTAAATGAAATGTCTCAAAGGCACCCTGGAGAAGTATCTAATTAAAAAATGATATTGGAAATACTAAAAAACGACGGATAAGGCTGCTTTTATTCCTTGGGCTTCTAACATCTTTCGGGAGCACATTGTACTTCTTTTTGAAGCACTCAGAGAAGTAAGAAGGGGTATTAAAACCCGAATCATAAGCAACTTGAGCAATGTTTCGACGACCCTTCTTTATCATTTCATAAGCACGAACCAATCTGTAGTCCCTAATAAATGCACTAGCTGATAAACCTGTTAAACCCTTAAGTTTTCGGTGCAACTGAGACCTACTTATGCCAATCTCCCTAATAAAAGTATTGACACTGAATGAAGAGTCTGTCGCCGATACATCTAATATTTGAAATGCTCTTTGAAGAAATTTTTCATCTTCGGATAAAACTACGGCTGATTCCGTAAAGCCTATTTCCATTTTTTCTGTACGCTTTTGAAATAAGAAAACAGAAATCAATACGATTATTATCGAAGCCGCCAATACCATCCAGGTTTGCAGTGAAATAGCATCTACTACATCAGCTTGCTTTATGCTCTTTTTCAAACAGCAGGTTTCTAGATTTAGCTCAATCGCCTCATTTAAGAAATATCGCGAAGTTTCCAGATTGCCCTTTTTCCAGTGGATTATTCCCAATTCATTATAACAATCAATTATCTTTCTGCTGGCATTTTTTTGTTTAGCCAGTAATAGTGCCTTATTTGTGTAGAATAATGAGCTGTCCCAATTTGGGTGGGATTGGCGTGCACTGGATAGATAAAACTCAATACGAGCTTCATCTTCAATTTCCAGCATTGACTCATCATAGCAGTCAATCCCGTAAATGGGGCCGGCTATCAACAGAATAAGGCTGCTAATTACAATACGTTGAAACTGATCCATTTAGGGAAACATCTAAGTTTAGAAATTTCAGAAGGGTTATTCGTTCCTCTTGGATCGATTAATAATAACGATATTTTACAGTAAAGTTTTTATCAGAAATGTGCCAATTGATACCACATATTCTCCCTGTTTAAAACCGGACTGAATGAAAACCTTAGGTCAAATCATTCCACTGTTATTTTAGGTAGTTCGTAAGGTGATCCCAAAGGATTATCTTTTTTAAAAATCGGTACAGCCCCTTCACTACTGGTGTCATACTTTCTCAAAAAATAACCCTTTGAGTCGATGAACTTTTTTTGGTGGGTTTTATCAATGGTTGTGGTCCCAACCAGATAGAACCCTGCTTCCTTGTTCTCGGCTGAAATTGTTACTTTCTCCAAGGGACGATTCTGTTTGGTTTGCCACAAATGGTTCCCATGGGGCAACATTTCTATCTCCTTAATCTTTAAATCAATCTTGTTCTTCCCAACAGTAGCAACCATATAGTTGGTCCGGGTGTTATATCCGATCAGGCCACCATGTGCGATTTGTAAGATGTCGTCCCTCTCGGTACAGGTGATGGCATGTACTTCACCGCACAGGTACAGGTCGACCTGGTGTTTTTTCATGGTCTTCCAGAATTCCGAATCTCTACCTTCTTCAATCATTAGCCCGCTTGAGCTCCATTTCCGCACCGGGCCAAGAATTGGAGTATGCCCCAGTACAATTTTGAAGCGGGCATCTGCATGCTCAACCAGCACCTTATCCAGCCAGGCCAGTTGCTCACCGGTAACTCCTGCTTTTATCAGTCCCTGATCGCTGGTTCCCTCTTCAAAAACATCTGTTGAAATGAAAAGCACATTTTTGTGCCTCCACCAAAATGCCGTTCCCAGCATATTTTCCGGACCATTTTCTGGCATTTTAAGGTAGTCCCTAAATGCTCTTTTATAATGCTTCACCGCCTCCAGTTTCTTAACGCTTCGCCAGGGGTTGTCACCAACCTCGTGATCTCCAATCGAGGTATAGTATTTCAGTCCGTGATCATTCATACGGTTTATCCAGGCATTATAATACCGGTTTGAATACTTTTGAATGGAGTCCTTGTCGTGCCAGTGCTCACCATCCCAGTGTCCCATTACCAGATCACCCGCTACCACCAGAAAATCCGGATGCTCATTTTTCACGGATTCCAGAATATACGACAGGGCATCTTCCCATCCCTCCTGCGGATAGTCACAGTCAACATTTAAAAAATCCGGCATACTCACAAAAGTCCAAACATCATCATCCGATTCATCCCCTTTTAATTCACCGGTTTGACAATATATTGACACACCCTGGAACAGATAAAGAATAACACACCACCACACCACAGAAACCCGAAAACTAACCCTGGTGAAGATGTCTACGGGATCTTGCTTTTGGCGGAAAGGAGTCATTGAAATAGGGCTGTCTATTCTGATTTTACTCGGTCCCAGGGGCCGGTGATGGCCACCGTTTCACCATTGTTCTGGACATTCACAAAGAGTGTTTTGCCGGAAGGGGAAAAGACCGCACCGGTCAATTCAGATTCTGAACTGCGATTTATTCCGAATAGCCTGATATTTCCTTCTTTATCAATTAGATGTAACCGGTTGACTTCACTATTGTCTTCACAAACCAATGCTTCACCCCAGGGTGTTATGGTGAGGTTATCACACATATGAAGCACAGTTTTGTCCGGTGACTCGGCAAACAACTCCAGTTGTTCTTTCTCAATATGGTATTTGAAGACTTGCCCAAATTTATTGGGTCCCCCATTGGTACAGGCAAAGTATACCGACCCTTCACTATACCACATGCCTTCACCCCGGGCAAAGATCGCTGCTCCTGACCGGGCGCCCCGATACCGAAGATCGTCCTCCGGAGCCAGCACATCATCGAGGTCCTCCCACTTAACAGACAGCTTTTCTCCAATATTTACCTTCCTGTGCTCCCAGTTCCTGGTATCCATCCCCGGGGTATCCGCAATTGCCAATGCCTGTAACTTCCCACCTTGCTGAAGATCTTCCGGGTTTAAAGGAACAAAACGGTAGATCAGTCCATCCGGGCGATCTTCGGTTTGATAAATAATATGGGTTTTGGGATCGACTGCAATTGCCTCGTGATTGAAGCGGCCCATGGCCTTGATCGGTGTGGGAGCAACAGGACCGGCAGTAGCGACCGGAACATCAAATACATACCCGTGATCTTTTTCTATCAACGCTCCATCGGTCTTGGATACATCCTCCTCGCAGGTAATCCATGAATTCCAAGGTGTAATACCGCCAGCACAATTCCGGTAGGTTCCAGCCAAACTCAAATACTCACGAACGAGCGCTTGCTTTTCTTCATCATAAATTAACGTGGTGGTGCCCCCAAGGCCGGGGTTTTTTCCATATCCCGCATCGTATAGCAGCGAGGGATCAATCGACTGGAATAATGCATTGTCGGGCCCGAAAGGGCTGTTAATCAAAGGGGCAGGACTGTTTTCGTGATTCCTGATAATAATACATTCATTGTCATCGCCCTTAAAGGCGCCCATGCCGTCCGGTCTTCCGGGGACCAGAAAACCGTCCGACATTTTATTCCCCGATTTGGATATCACCTTATACCGGAACCCTTCCGGAAGGTCCAGATAGCCCTGCTGGTCTTCAACCAAAGTTAACTTCGATAGGTTCCCGGCATTTTTTTTCCGGTTCATTGAACATCTTGACAGTGCTAAAAAACCCAAAGAGGCCACTCCGGTATTGGTTAAAAACGTTCTTCTTTTCATGTAATTAGTAACTAACTATTTTTTGCATATAAGGAAAACTGTTGCATGAAAACCCCGTGATCTTTTCGATTTCTGACCATACTAAATTAACAGATCGAGCAACAAGATACCAATCAAACCCACCACCGAGATGGTAGTTTCCATTAGGGTCCACGAAAGCAGAGTTTCCTTAATACTTACGTTAAAATACTCTTTAAAAAGCCAAAATGCACCATCGTTCACGTGTGACAAAATCAGGCTTCCTGCTCCAGTGGCCAGCACCAGCAATTCCGGGGAAACTTCTGTGGTTCCAAGCATCGGTGTAAGAATACTGGCTGCGGTAAGGGCAGCTACGGTTGCCGAACCTACGCTTACCCGAATTATCCCGGCAATAATCCAGGCAAGGATTAGTGGAGACATTCCAAGTCCAGCCAGGGCGTTACCAATGCTATCGCTGATTTGAGTTTCGATCATCACCTGTTTTAAAGATCCGGCTCCGGCAATAATCAACAATATCACTGCAATTTCAGAGACTGCCCCTGCCAGAACTTTCATAGTGTCACCCATCGATCGACCTGTCCGAAGACCCAGGAAGTAGATAGCAGCCAGTACTGAAACCAGCATGGCAAAAGCCGGGCTGCCCAGAGATTTGATTATTGGATGATCTACGTATAAAGCCAATACTGAGGCACCTCCAATCAATATCACCGGTAACAGTGCAATAACCAGCGAAACGGTAAGAGAGGGGATTTTATATCGGTCATCCGTCTCAACATCATATTCCTTCAGTATGGTGGGAACAATCCTTTTCATGGTCTTTGCCAGTGCAAATTTGGCGGCGAAGATTGCCGGTATCCCCACTATGATGCCATAAATAAGCGTGAGCCCGATATCCGCCCCGTATGTTTCAGCGATGGCTGTGGGGGCGGGATGAGGGGGCAAAAACCCATGGGTAACCGATAGCGAGGCCAGCATTGGCAATCCAATGTACAGCAGTGGCAGCTTTGTCTTAGATGCTATGGCAATAACCAGTGGTACCAGGATTACAAATCCAACCAGGTAAAACATGGGAATACCTACGATGAACCCGGTAGTCATAAGGGCCAGTTGGATATTAGTTTTTCCAAATTTTTTTACCAGCTGATTGGTGATTTCATTGGCAGCGCCACTCACGGCCACCAATTTGCCCAGCATGGCCCCAAAGCCCAGTATTATCACCAGAGAACCAAGAGTATCTCCAATTCCAATCTGGATTGCTGTCATGGTTTCAGCAATGGAAAGCCCTTCAAAAACGCCCACAAAAAGGCAAACCAGCATGAATGAAATAAATGTATCCAGCTTAAAAAATGTAACCAGTAAAAGTAACAGGGCAATGCCCAGGATAATAGCTATGAAATCCACCTGTGAAAATTTAAATGAACCTTGACCTCGTCAAGGTCCCAAAATGGAAATAAAGTAACACAAATGGAAATTGAAGCAACAGGTATATCTTCATCTAGAGTATGCTACACCCCAAATACCTGTATTAATTGCACGAAATATTGTTGAGCAAACATCCCTTCTGTTCAACTTCTGCCAGGTTGTAAAACATAAATGGAAAAAAACAGTTTTACCAATACTGCTGTGATATATTTTAGTAAAGCTATATAAATTTAATAGTTTTACTATTATATTTGCATGTTTACTATATATATACAGTAGCTTAACTTCTTTCATGCAGACAATTAAATGTGACTAATGAATAATTCTAATATTTTCCAGAATCTAAAGGCTGATATTCCTGCCAGCGTTGTGGTATTCTTTGTGGCCATCCCACTTTGCCTGGGTATCGCACTGGCTAGTGGCGCTCCCCTGTTCTCAGGTCTCATAGCCGGCATCATCGGTGGTATCGTAGTAGGCACCATAAGTGGATCACAGGTTGGAGTAAGCGGCCCTGCTGCCGGTTTGGCAGCTATTGTGCTTACTGCCATAGGTACTTTGGGCGGATTTGAAAACTTTCTGCTGGCGGTCGTGCTTGGAGGGATCATACAACTCATATTTGGGGTCCTCAAAGCCGGTATTATTGGGTATTACTTTCCGTCTTCGGTGATCAAAGGGATGCTTACCGGAATCGGGATCATTATTATCCTGAAGCAAATTCCGCATTTTTTCGGATATGATGCGGACCCGGAAGGTGATTTTGCCTTTTTTCAGATCGATGGAGAGAATACCTTTTCAGAAATTTTCAGAGCCTTCGAAGCCATTAGCTCCGGCGCTACCCTGATCGCCGTGATTGGGCTGGGCATACTCATTTTTTGGAATAATGTGCTGTCCAAGCAAGGTAAACTCTTCCAGCTTATCCAGGGGCCCCTGGTAGCGGTAGCAGTTGGTGTAATTTATGTGTTTTTCACTTCAGAAAATGAGACCTGGGGAATTGCCATAGAGCACTTGGTCAGCGTACCGGTACCTGAAGATGCTACTTCATTTTTAGCCCAGTTTAGCTTTCCGAATTTTAGTGCTATCTCCGACCCTCAAATCTGGATAACGGGTTTTACCATAGCGCTGGTTGCCAGCCTGGAAACCCTGTTATGCGTAGAAGCAACTGATAAACTGGATCCAAGAAAACGAGTTACCCCAACCAACAGAGAGCTATTGGCCCAGGGAACCGGCAACATTATATCAGGACTTATCGGGGGGTTGCCAATTACCCAGGTAATTGTTAGAAGTTCTGCCAACATTCAATCCGGGAATAAGACCAAAATGTCGGCCATTATTCACGGATTTTTATTGCTTGTTTCGGTGATCCTGATCCCAAAGCTATTGAATAAGATTCCGCTATCAGTTCTGGCTGCCATACTGCTGATCGTGGGTTACAAGCTGGCTAAGCCTTCCCTGTTCAAATCTCTTTATCAACAGGGATGGAAACAATTTATCCCCTTTATCGTGACCGTGCTGGGAATTATTTTCACGGATTTATTGATTGGGATCGGTATGGGTCTGGCCGTGGGGATAGTGGTTATCCTAATTAAGAGTTTCCAGAATTCCCATTTCTTACACATCGAGGACAAAAGCAATGGTAAGCATCGGATTAAAATGACCCTGGCTGAAGAAGTGACTTTCTTCAACAAGGGAGCCATTTTAAACGAATTGGACAGCCTGCCCAGGGATACTTTCCTGGAACTGGATGTTAGGAACACCAGGTATCTGGATAATGATATCATTGAGATACTGGAAGACTTTTCCGAAAAGGCTAAAAACAGAAATATTGACATTCAACTGACTTCTGAAAGGGGTTCAGTTACTAACCCTGACAGCTTTATAGAATTTTTCAACTTACATCCTAAAAGCGCCTAAAAACTCATATTATGAAAAAGAACGATCCGAAATCCAATTACCGCATCTTAGTAGTAAAAAACCAAAATAAGTACTTCCAATCCGCATTGCAAAACGCTGTAAACCTGGCAAAAAAGATTGGAGGATCTATTGATCTGTTATATGTCAAGTCACCCTCGCTGGTGATTAACCAGGACAATCAGCTGGTTGCCTGGCGCGAGTTGAATGAGGAAAGTGGTACTGCCAAAAGAACCATGAAAGAAGTGGTAGAACTCATTGCCGCAACAGAGCAAATCCCCATCACCTATAATTTTACCTTTGGGAACCTGATTAATGAAGTCCAGCAACACATCAATACATCCCAACCGGATATCGTGGTATTGGGGAAAAGCAAACCCAGCATGACGGACTTGTTGAAAAGGGATCTCACTGCATACCTGTTGAAAAATTTCAAAGGAGCAATTCTCATATCCAGGGATGAACATGTATTTGGTTCCCATGATGACATTGCTATAGGGTGGTTGGATGACTCTCTTAATGAAGGGAGAAGCAAGCTGTCTGATGACCTGAAAAGGTATACCGGAAAACCGATTACATTCTTGAAAATTAACGGTTCTGATGATTCGCAATTAAAACAAGTTGGTACAGCCGGCTTGAAGGATGATGTCATAACCGCTGACATGACCACCTTTGAATTTGATCATGGCACAAATATCAGCAATAGTGTTACCAAATATATTGAAAGGAGTGGGGTCAGCCTCTTATGCGTCCGGAAGAGCAAAATACTTAACCTGAATAAAAAAATAAGCACTGTTACCAGACAAGTTCAGAAGACTGTTCAAAGAACCAACACACCGGTGCTGGTGCTGGAAGGCTAAGAATCATGATGCAATTCCATGACTATTGTATGCAATAGCAATACTAGTCTTCATAATTTTTATATTGTAATGAGAGTTGGTATACTTGTGTGCATTAAATATTCCCTTTTTAATAGCGGAGTAATTTTGACATATGGCAATAGGTATCAAAATATCATTGAATGAAGCGCTTTACCAAAGAGATCCTCAAGCCACCGAACTGGGCCAGAAAATTATTAAACACAGTATACTGTTAATTGACGATATAGGTTTTGAAGCTTTTAATTTCAAAAAGTTAGCAGTATCAATGGGATCTACCGAAGCTTCGGTTTATCGCTACTTTGAGAATAAACACCTGTTGTTATTGTATTTGGTATCGTGGTACTGGGAATGGGTCAGTTATTCAATAGATATTAACACCCGCAATATTGAAGATCCCCTGCAACGTCTGAAAATAATTATAAGAACTATTGTAGAGGCTTCAGAAGAAAACCCTTCAATCGAATATGTGAATGAAAGCGTTCTTCATCGAATTATTATCGCAGAAGGAACAAAAGCCTACCGTATCAAGGAAGTAGATCAAGAAAACAAGGAAGGACTTTTTTTGAATTACAAAAGGCTATCAGAGAAAGTAGCTGAGGTTATAATTGAAGTGAACCCGGATTTTCCCTATCCACATGCCTTGGCCAGTAATCTTTTTGAAATGGCCAATGACCATATTTATTTTGCTCAGCATTTGCCCCGGCTAACGGATGTACATGTAGTAGAGAATAATTTCGACGAGGTGGTGCAGTTGTTGGAGTATTTTGCACTTACCCTGCTTTTAAAATAGCTACCACTTGACTGGATCCCACGATGTCGGCGAACATGATGGCCGCAAGTTTCCTGATAGATTGCATATCAGCGGGTTAGCGCTAGATTCCTCAAATTAGTGAAAATAATCCTTCATTTCAGCCCTGCTTCTGGTAAAATCAATTCATATCAACTGCCTGCTTCACCAACTTTTCCAATACCCCTC
>JAUIKU010000227.1 GCA_030430675.1 Bacteroidia bacterium
CTATCAGAATCTACCGGACCCCACAGCACCGGAGAATATCGACAAGCCGGGAGGCCGGGGTATTTTTCTTATGAAGCACCTGGCAGATGAAGTCAAATTTAAAGACGAAGGCCGACTGGTGGAATTGCGGTTCTACGTAAACAAATAAGGGTTTGGTCACCTTTCATGCAGAAGATATCGTCTTCAGTCCCCCTCAACCCCTCAAACTCTCCCAATGGATATCCAGTACTGTCATTAAAGAAGGTTACCTGGTAGGCGACATCAGTTTCATCTATTGCTCCAGGGACTACATGCTAAACCTCAACAAATCCTACTTAAACCATCATGATCACACAGATGTGATCACTTTTGACCTGGGCGACGGCTCCACAACCATTTCAGCAGATATTTTTATCGGAGTTGATCAGGTCAGGGATAATGCCTTCCTTTATGAGGTATCCTTTCACCAGGAACTTAAAAGGGTAATGGTACACGGCATCCTCCATTTATTGGGCTATGGTGACAAAACACCACAAGAGCAGGAGGAAATGAGAAAAAAAGAGGAAGCTTATTTATCTTTGTAGCTTCAATGTTCCACGTGGAACCTGGGTATGATTGAAAGCTAATGTTTCACGTGGAACACTAATCAATTTATTATGTTTCCTGAGTACGATGTTATTGTGGTAGGTGCCGGTCATGCCGGTTGTGAAGCAGCGGCTGCTGCTGCTCAAATGGGCTCCAAGGTACTTTTAGCTACCATGAACATGAACACCATTGCTCAAATGTCTTGCAATCCGGCCATGGGCGGGGTAGCAAAAGGACAAATCGTTCGTGAAATTGATGCCCTCGGAGGCAGATCCGGAATAGTATCGGACCTGTCAATGATCCAGTTCAGGATGTTGAACAAGTCCAAAGGTCCCGCCATGTGGAGTCCCCGCACTCAGAATGACCGGCATTTATTTGCTAAAACCTGGCGAGAGATTCTGGAAGGAATACCTAATGTAGATTTCTGGCAGGAAATGATCACAGGCTTATTAGTGAAAGGCGATCAGGTAATCGGGGTAAAAACAGGAATGGGCTTAGAAATACATTCCAGGTCTGTGGTACTGACCAACGGTACTTTCCTGAATGGCGTTATCCACATTGGGGAAAAGAAATTTGGCGGAGGGCGTACCGGAGAAAAAGCGGCTACTGGTATAACCGAACAACTAATTCAACTTGGTTTCGAATCTGGTAGAATGAAAACCGGCACGCCTCCCAGGGTGGATGGACGGTCACTTAATTACCAGGCTATGGAGGAGCAACCCGGAGATGAAAAACCGGGAAAGTTTTCCTTTATGGATACCAAGGCTCTTACCAAGCAAAGGAGTTGCCATATTACTTACACCAATACGGAGGTTCATGAGCTTCTAAAAACAGGCTTTTCCCGATCACCCATGTTTAATGGCCGTATTCAGGGATTAGGCCCCAGATATTGTCCCTCCATAGAAGATAAGATCAATCGGTTTGCACAGAGGGAGCGCCATCAAATATTTGTCGAGCCTGAAGGTTGGGATACAGTGGAAATATATGTCAATGGTTTTTCCACATCATTGCCGGAAGATGTTCAGTATCAAGCACTTAAAAAAATACAGGGATTTGAAAATGTCAAAATGTTCCGACCCGGTTATGCCATTGAATACGATTACTTCCCTCCTACTCAACTGAAACCTTCGCTGGAAACAAAACTTATCCACAATCTCTTTTTAGCTGGTCAAATCAATGGCACTACCGGATACGAAGAAGCTGCTTCTCAAGGACTTATGGCTGGTATTAATGCCCATAGGAAGTTAAACGATTGCGATCCTTTAGTGCTGTCCAGGTCCCAGGCCTATATTGGCGTATTGATCGATGATCTAATTAACAAAGGTACTGATGAACCATACCGTATGTTTACTTCCAGAGCTGAGTTTCGCATTTTGTTGCGACAGGATAACGCAGATTTGCGCTTAACTCCATTGGGACATCACCTGGGCTTGGCAACAGAAGAAAGAATGGAAAAGGCCAGGAACAAAGAAGAAATGCTTAGGCAGGTGCTCAAAAATTTCAAACAGTACAAATTTCAGCCTCAGGAGATCAACCATGGCCTCCAATCCGCCAGTACTGCTCCAATCAAAGAAAAAACCTCTGTTTACCAACTTCTAAAAAGACCTGAACTTTCTGTAAATCAATTAGTTAATATGAATTCTGGCTTCTCTGATTCTATGAAAAGTTTTTCCTATCATACTGCTGAGCAGGCTGAAATCCAGATTAAATATGAAACCTATATTGACAAGGAGAAAAAACTGGCAGAAAAAATCCAGAGCTTAGATCAGTATAAAATAAATCCCGACTTTGACTACCACAAAATTTCCGCATTATCCGCTGAAGCCAGGGAAAAGCTTAAAAAAGTAAAACCTTCCACTATTGGTCAGGCTTCAAGAATCAGTGGAGTATCACCCGCCGATATATCGATCCTGATGGTTTATCTGGGAAAATAGGCATGGACCTAAAACTTGAAAAGTGTCCATTGTGCGGTAATTCCAGTACGGAATCAAATTTGGAAGTAAAGGATTATTTGGTTTCAGGTAAAGCGTATATTTTGGAAAAATGCTCTTCTTGTGCTTTCCTGTTTACTAATCCCAGGCCACCGGAAACCGAAGCAGCCAAATACTACGATTCAAATGAGTATGTATCTCATACAAACCAGGGATATGGCCTAAAAAATATCATCTATCGGGCTGCCCGGAATTTTATGCTGCACAAAAAGCAAACCTGGTTACAGCAATTTACCAAGACAAAAGGCAATGTTTTGGATTATGGCTGTGGTACCGGGAACTTCGTTTCATTTATGCAAAAAAATGGTTGGAGCAGTTGGGGAATGGAACCAAATGCAAATGCCCGTGCTTCAATCCCTGCAGAAATCTCCGGACGTGTTTTTCAGGACCTGGAACAATTACCTGTAGCATCATTTGATTTCATCACCCTTTGGCATGTTTTTGAGCATGTTTATCATATTGATGAAACTTTGGATCAGTTGGTGAAAAGACTGGTAAACTCCGGATATTTATTAATTGCCATGCCCAATCATGCTTCGCGTGATGCTCAATATTACCGGCAATATTGGGCAGGTTATGATGTCCCCCGGCATTTATCTCATTTTACACCTGACACCATGAAGATATTGGTAAAGAAGCATAGATTGCAAATGGTACAAACCATACCGCTTAAACTCGATGCCTACTATATTTCAATGCTAAGTGAAACATATCGCGCAGGTTCATTTATCAATGGTATTGTTCAAGGATTTAAGTCAAACTATCAGGCAAAACGAAACCATTTAAATTATTCCAGTCTGGTTTATGTATTGAAAAAATGAGGAGATACTGGTTCTTAATTTTCGTGGTGGTATCCTGTGCCAACCCCATCCCTCCTACCGGAGGTCCCAGGGATCTGGATCCCCCGCAATTGTTATCGACCACTCCCGAATACAAAACTTTGAACTTCAACGGATCTGAGATTATCATGGAATTCGATGAGTATATAAAGGAAGAAAATCTCCTTACTCAACTTATGATCACCCCTAATCTGGAGGGATTATATAATTACCGGGTAAATAGAAATCGCATCACCCTGAGTTTTGAAGAACCTTTTGATAGTGCCACCACCTACACTTTGAACTTTCGGGAAGGAATAAAGGACATCACCGAAGGCAATGTACCTCCCAACTTGAACTTTGTATTTTCCACGGGAAATTTTTTGGACTCCGCCTCTGTCAATGGAGTGGTGCGCAATTTAATGACCAAAGAACCCCTGGAAGACATTACCATATCCCTGTATATTGATCCCGATACAGTTACCGTTTTTGATTCACCACCGCGTTATAGCACTCTCACTGATAAAGAAGGTCGTTTTGTTCTGGAAAACATTAAAACTGGTAATTATCTGATTTATGCAGTAGCCGACAAAAACAGAAATCTCAAGCTGGAAACCAGAACCGAAGCCTATGGCTTTCATCCCACTCCTCTTCACCTCAATGATTCTCTACCACCGATGGAACTGCAAATTTTTAGCCTGGATACCCGACCCATAGTCTTGCAGAATAGCAGACCTGTAGCTGGTAATTACGATTTGAAATTTAACAAAGCTCTTGCCAGTTACCAACTACCGGAACATGAACCTATCCTAGATGCTAACCTGGTTGAGGATAATCAAACCCTTAGAATCTATTTCACAGATCAGGTAAAAGACAGCCTGGCGGTACCATTTGTAGTTTCAGATAGTTTACAGCAGTCATTGGATTCACTGGTGTACGTAAAATTTGAAAGTACCTCCAGAAAGCCGGAAGACTTTACTTTATCTAATCGCTTAAAATCCGGACCCGTCAACAAGTTTTGGCAAACCACCTTTAAGTTCAACAAACCGGTAACACACATTAATTACGACAGTATTTACTTTAGGTTTGACAGTTTGTATCATATACCCCTGGTTGATTCAATGCTGGTAGCCAACCATAGTAACGACTCTTATCAGCTTACTTTCGACTTTTATCAATACCTCAAAGAAGACTCTATTTTTCGCAACTGGCAGGGTGACTTCCAGTTGATTATAGCCAATGGGAGCATTGTAAGCGTGGAAAATGATACCCTCAAGTCGTCAACTACCAACTACTCATTTAAAAAGCCAAAGGAATTTGGCATAATTCGAGGCAACATAGATACCCAATACAGCTCTTATCAGGTGCAACTACTGGATCGAAACTTTGAAGTGGTGGAAGAACTTCAAGCAGATGAGATCGATAACAACCTTTATGAATTTATTCATATTGAACCTGGTAGTTATAGTATCCGGGTATTGGTAGATGAAGACAACAACGGTAAGTGGGACCCGGGAAACATTCTTGATTTGACACCTTCGGAAAAAGTGGTGCTACTCTATCATCCAAACGTCGATGGTAATGAAGTAATTAAATTACGAGCCAATTGGGAACAATCGGGGCTGGATATCGTTTTTTAATTAACTGGTCTCCCCTGTTCAAATCTCTGTTAACAATTGGGTAATAAGTGTGGATAATAAACAACATTCAAACACATTATGGGCAGATGAAACCAAAGGTTAAGCATCTGAACATCTTATTAATCTTTTATTAACAATTTAATAAACAACAATGGTGTGACAATTCATTTTCCACAAGTTTCAACATAGTGTGTAATAATTAATAATTAACTGGTTTACAGACATTTAAATGTTGATATCCTGTATATAACTATTAATTTATCCATACTTAGTACACAAATGAATAATACCAGAATTAATTGCAGTTTTTATCCACTGTATCCACAATATAATAGAGAATAATAAGTATTTTAATATAATATATATATCATAAGGGTATGGATAAGTACATCAAAAGACTCCTTGTCGTATTTGGGTTGCTAATTGGATGCAGCGGGTTGGTTCAGTCACAGGATGTCCAAAAGATTAACCTTGCCAATCAGTACTATGAACAGGGAGATTTACAAAAGGCTCAGGCTTTGTTTGAAGAACTCGTAAAAAAGCCCAAAAATCTACCTCAGATCCACGCCCGTTATCTTTTGGTGTTGAACCAGCTGGGTGATCTGGAAACAGCAGAAAAGTACCTGGAAAAACTGATTAAACAGTATCCCGATATAATTCAATATCAATTGGATCTGGGCATCCTCTATCGAAAAGAAGGCAGAGAAGAACTGGCCGATGAATACATCTCTGAAACACTGCAGCGTATTAAGGCCCATAAGTTCCAGATTATCTCCGCCAGCCAGTACTTATTTAATAAGCATGAGATCGATCATGCGCTTTATGGATATAAACTAAGCCGGGAGCAGGAAAAGGACTCACATCTGTATGCACTGGAGTTGGCAGAGATCTACCGTCGTTTAAATATGAAGGAAGAGATGGTAAGCGAATATCTGAACTTTGCCAGCAGCAATCCCAACAATATAAATTATGTCAAAAACGTACTACAGAATCTGCTGACGGAAGAGGAAGATTTGATAAGTCTGGAGGAATTGCTCTACCAGAAGATCCAAAAAAACCCCAATGAATCGTTATACGCATCACTGTTAATTTGGGTCAATCTACAGCAACAAAACTTCCATGGCGCTTTTGTACAGGCAAGGGCATTGGACAAACGGGAAAAAGGTGAAGGTGAACGGGTAATCAAAATAGGTAAAATTGCACTGGACAACCACGACTATAAAAATGCCATCAAAATCTTCAACTACCTAACCAGGCAGTACCACAGTGGTATAAATTACGAACTGGCTAAAAGGTATTTGATAAAGTCCCGGGAAGAATTGGTAAAGACAACTTTTCCGGTTGATACCACCGAAATAGCGAATCTAATAGAAGACTACCGCAATATGGTAATGGAGATCGGTATCAATGAGCGCACTCTGGAGGCAATGAGAAGTCAGGCATTGCTTTACGCATTCTACCTGGACCGCAAGGATTCTGCTATTCAAATACTCACTAAGATCATCAACACCCCAGGTATTAATCAGCAGTTGATTGCTCAGGCCAAGATTGATTTGGGAGACATTTACCTGTTAAACGGAGAACCCTGGGAATCAACTCTATTGTATTCCCAGGTGGAGAAGCTGAGAAAAGACCAGCCACTTGGTTATGAAGCAAAACTAAGAAACGCCAAACTGTCCTATTATAAGGGTGAATTTGAGTTGGCGCAAAGCCATCTGGACATTTTAAAGCTGGCGACTTCCCGGGAGATTGCTAATAATGCCATGGCCTTGAGCCTGCTTATCCAGGATAATACCGTCTTCGACAGTACCAACCAGGCCATGCAGGCTTATGCTCAGGTTGAACTGGACCTTTTCCAGAACAAATACCATGTTGCTTTGGACAAATTGGAAATGATGCTGGACCGGTATCAGGGGCACAGTCTAACGGATGAAATCTTATGGCTGCGAGGCAATATCTTATTGGAATTAGGTGAATTCACTGAAGCACTGGAGACGCTATCTCAAATTGTTAAAGACTATGAGTATGATATACTGAGCGATGATGCATACTTTCTGATTGGCACTATTTTCGAAGACCAACTTCAGGATTACAACCAGGCCATGGAGGTGTATAACGATTTTATGGTTCGATATCCGGGAAGCATTTACAGTGCTGAAGCCCGCAAACGCTACCGGGCATTAAGAGGTGATTTCAAAGAAGCACCACTATCACCAGAACCCAATCTCAACTAAAAGTCACCTTAAAAAGTTATCCACAAACC
>JAUIKU010000014.1 GCA_030430675.1 Bacteroidia bacterium
CTTAAAACGAACACTGCGGGCTGCCAGTTGATCAAGGTGAGGTGTTTTTATCAGTGGATTGCCACTATTACTGACGTCTCCGTATCCCATGTCGTCGGTTACAATCAGCAGAATATTGGGCAACTCCTGTTTTCCGGTGCTTTGCTGGGTTTGACACCCTGCTAACAGCAGCCAGATCATCCCCGGTACCAGCAGTTTGGTATAGTTTACATTCATAGGCATCAAAAAGTACTAAAATAGCGCACAATGACCAACATTTTTATGCTTACCTTTAGCAACCTTATCATTGTTGTAATGAGTAGTAAAACCCTGAAAGCACGGTATTTGATAGAAACTTCCTTTGATCTGGAGCAGGCTGCATCAATTTTGGCAGGGGAACAATCCAGTGGGACTTTTCTTAAGATTCCGGGGGAAACGGATGAGTTAAAGCAAAGATCAGCGGCGGAAGTGCTGTCTGTTAAATCAATTGGCACGGTGCCGGCACCCTCATTGCCAGGAGCCAGGCATCAGCCGGGTGAGCCCATCAGGCAGGCTTTGTTGGAGGTGTGCTGGCCTTTTCAAAATGTTGGAGCCAATTTGCCGAATCTGTGCGCCACGGTGGCTGGAAATCTATTTGAACTTAACCCGTTTTCAGGTATTAAGCTGCTGGACCTGGATGTTCCGGTTGAATTCAGGGATAATTACCCGGGCCCCCGGTTCGGTATTGACGGAACCAGATCCCTCACCGGGGTTTATGACCGGCCTATTATCGGGACCATTATAAAGCCATCGGTGGGGCTGACACCAGAACAGACTGCCGAACGGGTAAAAACCTTGATAGAAGCAGGCCTGGATTTTATTAAAGACGATGAATTGATGGGAGATTCTCCCCATTCTCCATTTCATAGACGGGTAGACCTGGTAATGGATGTAATCAATAACCACGCCCAGAAAACCGGGGTCAAGCCCATGTTCGCCTTTAATATCAGCGGTGATGTGGATGATATGCTGGCCCGCCACGACTACCTGCTGCAAAAGGGAGGAACCTGTATCATGATCAATCTCAATTGGGTGGGGATATCCGGAGCGACCAAGGCAGCATGTCATAGTCAACTGCCTGTTCACGGTCACCGCAACGGTTGGGGTATCTACGACCGCAGTCCCGTGCTGGGCATGAGCTTTTCGGCTTACCAAAAGATCTGGCGGCTTGCCGGGGTTGATCATATACATACCAATGGGATCAGGAACAAGTTTTGTGAATCCGATGAGTCCGTGATAGCCTCTATTAAAGCCTGTCTGGAACCCTTCCTGGGCGGATATCCGGTGATGCCGGTACTATCTTCCGGGCAATGGGCAGGTCAGGCCCTGGACACTTACCGACAGATTCAAAGTACCGACCTGATGTATCTATGTGGTGGGGGAATTGTGGCCCACCCTGCGGGAATAGCCGCAGGAGTAAAGAGTGTGCAGCAAGCATGGGAAGCTGCCATTAAAGGAATAGCATTATCGGAATATGCGGCTCAGCATACCGAACTAAAAGAAGCCCTGAGTTTTTATGGATGAGGCCATTTTGAATCAGGAGATCTTTCTCAGTTACTACGGGGATGATTTTACCGGATCCACCGATGTATTGGAAACACTGGCGCTAAATGGTATTCCGGCGGCGTTGTTTTTGGAGGCTCCTGAAAGGCAGGAGATAGAGCAGTTTGAGCTAAAAGCCGGTATAGGAGCACTTACCGGATCAAAGAAAATAAAGGCATTTGGGGTAGCCGGTATTTCCAGAAGCCAGGACCCACTGCAGATGGACCGGGAATTACCCGGGATCTTTGAAAAGATCCAGGCCATTCCCACGGACTTTTTTCATTATAAAATCTGTTCCACTTTCGATAGTGCTGCCAAGGTGGGCAATATTGGGCATGCCGTGGAATTGGCACTAAAATACTTTCCGGCAAGTTATGTGCCTCTGATAGTGGGGGCCCCCTATCTTAATCGCTTTGTGGTGTTCGGTAATCTTTTTGCCAGGGTAGCTGAAACCACCTTTCGACTGGACCGCCACCCAACCATGAGCAAACATCCAGTAACCCCAATGAAGGAAAGCGACTTGAGGAGGCACCTTAAACTGCAAACCAGTCGTGTGCTTCAGCTGATGGATATGTTTGCCTTGGAGGGCCAATACGGTGACCCTGAGCGGTATTTAAGATCACTTATCAGTACCAAGTCTTCAGGGTATGTTTTATTTGACACGCTTACAATTGATCACCTCCGTATTATTGGAAGATTGCTGTTGGATACACATCGGTCAACTACTTCCTTGCTGGTTGGATCCTCAGGAGTGGAGTTTGCGTTGGTTCACTACCTTCAGCAGCAGGGTAAAATCAAAAAACCACCACAGGTGACCGGGCCAGGCGTTGCTGATAAAATGGTAGTTACCGCCGGCAGCGCTGCCCCTGGTACCGCCAGTCAAATCCGGTATATGGAATCCCTGGGGCATCAGGGGATTCGGATGAATACCGTTAAATTGCTTAGCCAGGAACACCGCTCCCGGGAAATAAAAAGCCTGGTAGAGGGTGCTTTGGATGGTATCGCCCGTGGGCAGGTACCCTTGCTTTATACCGCAATGGGTCCCGATGATAATTCTATTGTCGCAACCAGTCAGGCTGCCGATGAGCGAGGATTGACCTCCGGTGAAACCGGTAGTATAATTGCCCGGGCCCAGGGGACAGTTTTAAAGGAAATCATTAGCCAGGCAGGTAAGCTGAGGGTGGTAGTGGCCGGAGGAGACACTTCCGGATATGTATCACGGGTATTGGGTATCTATGCTCTTGAAACGTTATGTCCCATAGCTCCTGGTGCTCCACTTTGTGTAGCTCACTCCAATAACCCTCAGTTCGACGGTTTGGAAATTGCACTGAAAGGAGGGCAGAATGGCAATGAAAAATATTTTGAATCAATACTTAAAGGAAAATTAATTAACTAATTTGTTATGAGTAGAATAACGCTTATAGGTGCAGGAGGTAAGATGGGAATTAGACTCACCCGGAACCTGCAAAAATCCGACTACCAGGTATGGTACCTGGAAGTTAGTGATGAGGGAATCAACAGGGTCAGGGAAATGGGAGAGCAGGTTTCGCAGCCCGAAAAGGTGATCCCGCAATCGGATACGGTCATTTACGCGGTACCCGATATTTACATTGGAAAAGTAACCCAGTCGTATGTGCCGCTGATGAAATCAGGTGCCATGGCAGTATTTCTGGATCCTGCAGCACCGCTTTCTGGTGTTTTACCGCAAAGGGAGGATATCGCGTACTTTGCCTCGCATCCATCTCATCCTTCGGTTTTCAACTGGGAGCCGGACGAGCGAGACCATTTCGATTATTTTGGGGGTATTGCGGCCAAGCAAACCATTGTGTGCGCATTGATTCAGGGAGATGAGGCGGATTACCAACAGGGCGAAGCGCTGGCCAAGACAATTTACGCTCCGGTTACCGTATCACATCGCATTACCATTGAGCAAATGGGGATACTGGAGCCGGCCTTATCTGAGACCTTTGCTGCGGCTTTGGTTAGTAAAATGAAGGAGGCGGTGGACATTGTAGTGGACAAAGGGGTGCCAAAACAGGCCGCTTATGACTTTCTATTAGGGCATATCAATATTGAACTGGCTCTGTTGTTCGGACAATTGCCAGGAGGTCAATTTTCAGATGCCGCCCTGAAAGCCATTAAAATTGGCGATGAGCTGCTTTTTAAAGAATCCTGGAAAGAAATATTTGAACCGGAATCAGTGGCCGCTCAAATTAAGGCCATAACCTGACGGTGACAGATATATGCAGCTTGTTGGCTTGCTAGTGATTATTTACTTAATATTATTCCTTTAGTTACAAATTTAATGGTTCGTCCTATGGCTTTGAACGTTGCAATTGTTTACCTGTTTTGGTCTTTTGCCTGTACTGTTATTAACGGTGACCTACGTTTTCAACAGGAAGACGGTAAGCTCTCCCTGTATGAAAAAGAGCAACTCATTTTGAGTTATCAGATCGATACCAAAAGCCTCAACGGGGAATATCCCAGGGCAAATTATGTGCATCCCCTGAACGATTTTTCCGGAAGCACCATTACCGAGGACTTCCCGGAAGACCACCTGCACCACAGGGGGATTTTCTGGACCTGGCATCAGTTATATGTGGATGGCCAGTCCGTAAGTGATCCCTGGGTTTGTGAAAATATAAGCTGGAAAGTTTCCAATGTGAAACATCAGGTGAAAAAGGGGAAAGCCAGTATCCAGGCGGAGGTCGACTGGTTGATAGGATCGAACCAGGAGCCGATGGTGAAGGAGCAGGTGGAAATAATATATCAGGGGATGGAGGATCACTACACCCTGGACTTCAATATAGAACTGCAATCGCTGAAGGATAGACTTGAAATTGGGGGATCGGATGACGTCAAAGGGTATGGAGGGTTTTCTCCCAGGTTGGCGCTTGGAGAGAATACTACCTTTTCCGATGCCGGGGGCGCGGTTACCCCTCAGAATGAACAGGTGGACGCGGGCAACTGGATGTGGCTGACAGATATTGGAGGGAGCAAATCAAATGTGGTGATTATGTACCACCCAAAATCAACAGCAAGCCTGAAAGGATGGATTTTGAGAAAAGCCAGAAGTATGCAGAACCCGGTATGGCCAGGCAGAGAAAGAGTGCAACTGAATCGGGGTGACCAGGTTGAAATAATGGCAAGACTGGTGGTTTTCAGGGAAAAGACAGATCAGAAAATCATCAATGAGCTATATCAGAATTACAGCAGATAGGCCCGATCCTCGGAATCAACCGGATTAGAACGGTCCCTTTTCATTTATATTTACCGCGTCATTTTCCTGTCCCGGCATTTGACCGCGCACCCCATGCATGCTGGTTTTCACATATCCCGGTTCCCTGGTATACCAATCCGGAGTTAACTGCTCAGGCGTGCTGTCACCGGTTTGGTCTATCCACTGATCCAGAATATCGCGATGATGTACCAAATCCTGCCGGTAATCGGGATGTGAGGCCAGGTTGACCAACTGCAAGGAATCGGTTTTTAAATGATATAACTCCTCTCCGGGCCGCGGTATTACAAATATATCGGCCTGCACCGCAGTCAGTTGGTCTGCGGCTTTTAAAATGTTTAGCTCCGCATGTGAAGGGCTGCCTACGGCATCCGCCGGCCCCATCTGAGGTTGCCCTGGTTTGGAATTACGGATATAAAGAAACTCCTGTGACCGCACCATCCGCTCATGGGCCTGGTAATCATGCCAGTTATGTTCTGAGAACACATGGTTTCTGAAGGGTAATGAGGGGTCATTCAGCAGTTTATCAAAACTAATGCCCTGGATCGCGCTGGGAACGTCGATTCCAGCCAGTGTCAGTAGGGTAGGCGCTATGTCAATACTGCTTACCAGGCTGCCTGATACAGATGCTTCTTTTATTTTTTGCGGCCAGTAAATTAGGAAAGGTGTTTTCATGCCCCTGTCGTTAACCCGGGTTTTACTATGGGGAAATGGCCGGCCATTATCGGCCATTACCAATATAAAGGTATTTTCCAGGGCTCCCTGTGCCCGCAGCTCATCGATTACCAATCCAATATAATGGTCGAACCTGGTGATTTCATCGTAATACTGGCCCAGGTCTTTCCTGGTTTCAGGACCATCGGCCAGGTAGAAAGGGGGAACAATATCCTGAGGTTTATGTGTACCGCTGAAATCATTTGGACCCCAGCCCCGGTGGGCGTCAAGTGCTGCGAACCACATAAAGAAAGGCTGGTCTTTTGGACGTTCCTTCACCGACTTCACCCAGGAAAGCTCGCCACCATTACCAATCTCTTCACCCTTTCTATAGATCTTGTCAAAGCCCCGTTCCGCATATTTTCCCATATGAAATTTCCCGGCCTGTACCGAATAATAGCCCTGGTTGCGCAGTACTTCGGGAAACGAGATCATCTCCGGGGGAGGTTCGGTGTGAAGTTCTGCAGCCCCGGTATTGTGGGGATATCTCCCGGTAATGATGCTGTTTCTGCTGGGGCTGCAACTACTGGCAGTGAGATACGCATTGGTAAATCTTATTGATTGAGCTGCCAATGCATCTATGTTTGGGGTGATCACGAAAGGATTTCCATAACACTTCAGATCATTCCAGCTGACATCGTCTGCGATAAAAATGATAAAATTCGGACGATCCTGGCCAACCGCGGTAGCATTAACCATCAACAGGATATAGAACAGGTAGAGGTATCTCATGGGTCAGAAATTTATTTCAGCAGCACAAATTAGCCAATGAATCTGATCAATCCCGGTGCTTGGCTTCATATTTTGAACGAGTCATGCCACTACATGAAGGAAGATTAATTAAATTAGTCAAATTTTTATGTAACGAAAGATTTATTGCATGGCCAACTTAAACTTAAAGGACAAAGAATCGCGCACCTTTGATGCCATAGTGGTAGGGTCGGGTATATCCGGTGGCTGGGCCGCCAAGGAATTATGTGAAGGAGGACTTAAGACCCTGGTGTTGGAGAGAGGGAGAAACATCAAGCATGTCGAAGACTACAAAACTGCCAATGATGATCCCTGGGATATGGAGTTCAAAGGCCGTATGACCAAAGAGGAACTGAAAACCAAGCCCAAGCAGTCACGTTCCGGCGTACCCAGCAGGAAAGAGACTACCCATTATTTTGTGAATGATTTGGAAAATCCCTATGAGGAAGACCAACCTTTTGACTGGATCAGGGGATATCATGTGGGAGGCAGGTCCATTATGTGGGGACGACAGTCCTACCGGTTGAGTGATCTCGACTTCACCGCCAACATTACCGATGGCCATGGCGTGGATTGGCCCATCAGATATAAAGATATTGCTCCCTGGTATGATCATGCGGAGCGCCATGCCGGTATCAGCGGCAGTCTTGAGGGGATTCCCCATTTACCGGACGGCCAGTTCATGCCTCCTTTCGAGCTGAATTGTGTGGAATTGGCGGTAAAGGAGGGTATTGAAAAAGCGTTTCCGGGAAGGCACCTAATAATTGGCCGCACCGCAAACATCACCGAGGCCAAAGATCACAGAGGGAAATGTATGGCCCGGGCCCGCTGTAGCCGGGGATGTCCTTTTGGTGCGGCATTCAGTAGTCAGGCTGCTACCCTGCCCTATGCGGAAAAGACCGGTAATATGACCTTAAGGCCATACTCGGTGGTCACCAAAGT
This sequence comes from Bacteroidia bacterium, assembly GCA_030430675.1. Lineage (GTDB taxonomy): Bacteria > Bacteroidota > Bacteroidia > Cytophagales > Cyclobacteriaceae > SZUA-3. Next base: position 7,205 of record JAUIKU010000014.1, read on the forward strand.
ATTATACGATGCAGAATCTGGCAGGGCCAAAGGGGTGCTGGTAGTAGACCAGGAATCCAAGGAAGAGATCGAATACTATGCCGGGATAGTTTTCCTGAATGCATCTACAGTTGGCAGTACTTCGATTCTGCTCAATTCCAGATCTGATCGCTTTCCGGACGGTATGGGAAATGACAGTGGAGAATTGGGGCATAATTTGATGGATCACTCCATGGGGGGAGGTGCCGGCGGTACCGTAGAAGGTTTTGAAGACAAATATTACTTTGGCAGACGACCCACCGGATTTTATATTCCCCGTTTCAGGAACCTCAATAAAGCCACCCGCAGAGATGATTATTTAAGGGGATTTGGCTACCAGGGCGGAGCTAGCAGAGCGAGCTGGGGCAGAGGTCAAAAGTCCTTTGAATTTGGTGCGGACTTTAAAGAAAGCATGTTTGAACCGGGTCCCTGGAGTATCGGTATGGGCGGGTTTGGAGAGTGTCTGCCCTATCACGAGAACCGCATGTACCTGGATTTTGATAAAAAGGATCAGTGGGGTATGCCGGTAGTTACTTTTGATGCTGCTTTTCGTGAAAACGAGCAAGCCATGTGTAAAGATATCGGAGAAAGCGCGGGCGAGATGCTGGAAGCGGCCGGAGTTAAAAACGTGTCTATCAGGTGCAACATATCCAACATTGGTTTGGGTATCCACGAGATGGGAACAGCACGCATGGGCAGGGACCCGAAAACTTCGGTGCTGAACGCATATAATCAAATACACGCCGTGCCCAACGTATTTGTAACCGATGGCGCCTGTATGACCTCAGCTGCCTGTCAGAATCCATCGCTGACATACATGGCACTAACCGCCCGGGCCGCGGATTTTGCCATCAAACAACTCAAGAACAATAATCTTTAATCATGGATAGGAGAGAAGCTATTTTATCACTGACTTCGGTACTGGGCTATACTGTTACCCCTGCCAGTATCATTACGCTTTCAGGGGCTTGCCAGGGACAAAAGCCAGGAGTATCCTGGAGTCCGGAATTCTTTCAGCAGAAAGGTGCTGCTATTGTAGAGAAGCTGGGAGAAACTATATTGCCTCATACAGACACCCCTGGTTCCATGGATGTGGGTGCTCATATTTTTGTCGACCGGTTCCTGCATAGTGTGGCCAACCAGTCAGACCAGGAAAAATGCCGCAAAGGACTGGAGAAGTGGCAGGCCGATTATGAACAGCGTCAGGGAAAGCCCTTGTTTCAGGCATCCGCTGATGATATGCAGGAAGAATTAAATCATCTGTTTGGAGTAGACCAGGCGCAACAACGTCGGATTTCCGAACTGATTGCCGGTGATGCGCCGTCGGATTCCGGACAGGCCTCGCAGTATTTCATTTATTCATTCTTGATGATTTTCAAAAGATTGTTGATGTTGGGATATTATGCCTCCGAGCAGGTAGGTGAGAATGTACTATCATACCTGCCGGTGCCAGGAAGGTATGATGGCTGTATTCCTGCAGAAGAGGTGGGCCACGCCTGGGCGCTGTAAACAATTGGTGAGTTGGTAAGTTGGTGCTGATAAGATCTTTCTCTTTATCAACCTGACATCCACTTCACTCCACACAAGTGAATTCACACGCACACCCACACCTGCGTGCCGTCAAGCAAACTTCACACTTCAAACTCAAACTCACACTCAAACTCCCACTCAATCTCGTGATAGTTCATGACGGTTCTGTACTACCGGCTGATTAGGTTGCGTGATGGCGATCAACAGAAATTTCATGAAGTTGAAATATTGCAATATAGCATTGATAATTACATTGTTATGGGTATCCTGTAAACCAATGGTAAAAGAAAGCAGCTGGAGTTTATCTTCACCGGATAACAACATCCTGATGGAAATACAACTAGACCAGGGAAGGCTCTGTTACATTGTAAGGTCTGATGACCAAACTGTACTGGACCGGTCTGCACTAGGGGTCATTAGAAATGATGCTGATCTCAGTCAGGGTTTATCGTTTCTGGATAAATCCGAGGTAAGTGAAATCAATCAGGAGGTAACTTTTTTAACCGGAAAGCAACTGCAGTTAACTGTTTCCGGTAATGCTCAGAGTTTTAGGTTTGCCAATCCACAGGGTCAGGTATTGCAGTTGGAGGTCCGGGCATTTAATGATGGCCTGGCCATGAGATATGTATTTCCGGAGCAAACAGAGGCCCTGGTAAACCTTCAGCATGACCTTACGGAGTTCACTTTGCCGCTTAAATCCAAAGCCTGGCTGCAACCGTATGACAGGGTTACTACCTATAGCCCGGCCTACGAGTGGTATTTTAAGAACAATATAGCGGTAGGGACTGAGAGTGATTTTGGTAATGGCTGGTGCATGCCGGCCCTGTTTAATACCGGCGATTCCTGGTTGTTGATAAGCGAAGCGGGAATAGACGGCAGTTATGCGGGTACACATCTCGACAATGAACCCGGAAGCAATGTTTATACTGTTAGATGGCCTGAGACAGATGAAGCCAAGGGGCTGGGAGATACAAGCCCTTCCGGTACAATGCCCTGGCAGACCAGTTGGAAAGTAATGATCGTAGGTGATTTAAATACTGTTGTCAACTCCGACCTGGTGAAACTGGTGAGTCCCAAAAACAGGATATCACAAACCTCCTGGATAAGACCGGGCAGGGTCTCCTGGAGTTGGTTGTCCGATCATTCAAGTCCCCGTGACTTTTCCAAGTTAAAGCGGTTCGTTGATCTGGCAGCTGATATGAATTGGGAATACTCGCTGGTCGATGCTAACTGGGACCAGATGGAAGGTGGCAGCCTTGAGGAATTGGTGGAGTACGCTAAACAAAGAGAGGTAGGCATCCTTATGTGGTATAATTCCGGAGGTCCGCACAATGAGGTAACTGAAGCACCCAGAGATATGGTCAGCAATGCCTCATCCAGAAGACAGGAGTTCCGCAGATTGCAAAAACTGGGTGTGAAAGGGGTAAAAGTGGATTTTTTTCAAAGTGACAAGCAGATCATGATGGCCCTGTACCAGGAAATTCTGGAAGATGCCGTAGCTTTTGAAATCATGGTAAATTTCCACGGTTGCACCATACCCAGGGGATGGTCCCGGACCTATCCTAACCTGCTGACCATGGAGAGTGTTCGGGGAGGAGAGTGTTATAGTTTTGACGAGTCTTATGCGGCCAGGGCTCCGGAGTTGAATACCATTTTGCCATTTACCAGGAATGTAATTGGCTCCATGGACTATACACCCGTTATATTCAACGACTTTGTTACCCCCCATTTGACCAGCTATGCCCATGAGCTGGCGCTATCGGTAGTTTTCGAGTCAGGATGGCTGCATTTTGGCGACAACATAGCGGCCTACCAGTCACTAGGTGCTATAGAAAAAGATTTCCTGCGGAACATTCCAGTGACCTGGGACCGGGTAGAATTAATACAGGGGACGCCTGGAAAGGAGGTAATCCTGGCCCGACAAAAGGATGATACCTGGTATATCGCAGGAATAAATGGAGAGAACCAGTCCAAGTCATGGGAGATCGATCTGGACAGGTTTAAGGGTGAATTTGCCGCCAAAATTGTTGATGGTGGCACTCGCGATGAAATGGTCTCCACCAGTGAACCAGTCACCGGAAATATCAGTATAGACGTTTTACCCTACGGTGGGTTTGCCATGAAACTGTTTCCTGCTGAAAATCAGCCGTAGTATTAATGGGGTCAACCGGTCTCAAACCAGAACCTAAGGTATTTGGGATATTAGCAGAAAAGTTGACAAATTAGTGGGAAGTCTGTTTCTTTTAAGGTTCAAACACTTGGATATGCGCGTATTATTAATTTGCTTTTTACTGGGCCTGACAATACCCGGATTCTCTCAAACACTCACGGTAAGGGCCGTGATCAATCGCATGATTGAAGACCAGCAAACTCCCATTCAAAAAGGTTCGGTAGATACCCTGATCGTGGGAAGATGGAACCAGGAGGTAAGGGGCATTGCCACCTCATTTATGGCCACCTTCGATGTAATTAAGCGGGCAAACCGGCAGGGCCTGAACCTGGTACTGACCCATGAGCCAACCTTCTATAATCATCTGGACAACCGGGATACCTATGGTGCGCAGGACCCGGTAGTGCTGGAGAAACTGCGTTATATCGAAGAAAACGACATGGTGATATTTCGTTACCACGATCTGCCCCATCAGGCTCAGGAAGATATGATTAACGCCGGCCTGGTGGAAAAACTGGGCTGGCAGGGATTTGAGATGGAGAACATGATTTTCCAGTCTCCATTTAACACCCTGGGAACGCTTTCCGAATTTTTAAAAGAGCATTTTGAAGCCTCAACCATAAGGGTAGTGGGGGATCCTGATATGAGTATTACCACCATCGGGATCCTGCCGGGAGCCTACGGACCACAGGCCCAGGTGGAAGCCTACAAAAACCACCGGATTGACGTATTAATTGTGGGAGAATCCCGTGAGTGGGAAACCATTGAATATGCCAGGGACGCCATGGAAATGGGTGGGAAAACAGCTTTGATTGTGCTGGGCCATGCGGATTCCGAAGAACCGGGAATGGAATTTGTAGCCAACTGGCTGGAGCAATTGATTCCGGAAGTTCCGGTGCAATTTGTGCCTGCTGGAAATCCATTATGGGGGCCGGAGTGAAATAGTAGCAAGAGGAACAGCACCGATAGCTATCGGGAGAGCATACAGGCATAGCAGGAGAGTGGGTTTTGATAATCAGAAATTAAATGATTGCACGGTTTTTTAAAGTTATACCCATCTTTGGGACGCTGCTGATTTTAGGGGGTAATCCCGTTCTGGGGCAGCAACCTGTAAAGGTTATTTTCGATACCGATATGGGATCGGATTGTGATGATGTAGGAGCTTTGGCACTACTGCATGCTTATACCGATATGGAGGAAGCAGAAGTTATTGCCTGCATCTACAGTTCAGGGAAGATCCGGTATGGTGTGGGAATAATAGATGCCATTAATACCTATTACCACCGGCCGGATATACCCATTGGTGCGGACCATGGAAATGAGGTAGGTGACCCGGTAGATAAAATGGGCGCCGAAAAATTGGCCGCAAAGCAGGATTTGTACGGACATTCTGTCGTCACCAATGATGACGTCCCTGATCAGTCCTTACTATTAAGACAGTTACTGGCCGAACAGCCGGACGGTAGTGTGGTATATCTTACCGTGGGCCATACCAAAGGGCTGTATGATCTCATGAATTCCGAACCCGACCAGTATTCACCCTTGAACGGTAAGCAGTTGATAAATAGGAAATTAATCCGGTGGATAGCTTTAGGCGCTTTAAGTGCTCACGATGGTGGCAAGGATTGGAATTTTTACTTCAATGGTTCGGCTCCGTATACCAAATATTTAGTGGAAAATATACCAACGGATATTTATTATATTTCAGCGGGCACTGACGTGATGACAGGTGCCAGCCTGGCCAGTTTGTCCAAGGGGACAATCGTACGGGATGCCTATGAAAGCTGGCTATCATGGTATGATGGCCGGACATTGGCAGACCAAAGGCCCAGCTGGGATTTGGTTGGCGTTTACTATGCTATTAAAGGTGAAGGAGACTTCCTTAAGAACACCGGCGAAGGAAATTTGGCATTCGATGTTGAAAACGGATGTCTCTGGCAGCCAGGTGTTCGAAAGGGCCCAAAGCAGTATTATATTGAACAAAAACCTGGCACTGACAAATCATTTGCTGACTACCTGAATGCATTGATTTCCAAACAACCGGGCTTAACAGACTATTGAATCAACATCTAACCAACGCACTAAATCACTAACTCACCAAATCACTAAATGTATGAAACGACGGAAATTTATTAAGAAAACCAGTGTTACCCTGTCGGCCTTGCCATTCCTGCCGGCTTTGCAGCGTACAGAGAAGTACAAGCTAGCACTGATAGGATGTGGCTGGTGGGGCAATAATATTCTGGCAGAAGCCATAAAATACGGCAATTGTAAAGTAGTGGGTTTATGTGATGTAGATCAACAGGCCTTGTTGAGTACCCAGGAAAAAGTAAAACAACTTAATGGGGACCGGCCCAAAACCTATGGTGATTACCGGGAACTGATACAAAAGGAGAAACCGGAGATAGCCATCATTGGCACCCCTGATCACTGGCATGCGCTTCCGGCCATTGAGGCCATTAAAAGTGGATCCCATGTTTATCTTGAGAAACCTATTGGGCATACCATCGGTGAGGGACAGGCTATTTTGAAGGCAGCACGAGATTACGACCGGGTGGTACAGGTGGGAACCCATCGCAGGGTATCTCCACATAACATAGCTGCTATGGATTTCCTGAAGCAGGGAAAAGCGGGAGAGATTAGCCAGGTGAAGGCCTTTATCCATTACAATCAACAACCGGGAACGCCCGTTCCCAACCAGGAGCCGCCGGAAGGGCTGGACTGGGATATGTGGGTAGGTCCGGCTGCCTATCAGGAGTATAATCCCAAGATACATCCCAAGGGATTCAGGCAGTTTCTCAATTTCGCTAACGGTACTACCGGTGACTGGGGTATTCACTGGTTCGACCAGGTATTGTGGTGGACCGAAGAAAAATATCCAAAGGCGGTGTATTCTACCGGCAATCGCTTTGTAAAAGAGGACAACACCGATGCCCCTGATACCCAGATGGCCAATTTTGATTTTGAATCCTTTGCACTGACCTGGGAGCTTCGCCTTTGCGCACCTGGCGCAAATACCGAGCACAACGTGGGGTGTTATTTTTACGGTACCCAAGGTACGCTGCACCTGGGCTGGCTGGATGGCTGGACCTTCTATCCGGCGGGGAAGAATAAGGAGATCATTAATTTCCCGGCTACCTTGCATGACCCTGATAAACAGAACATCAGGGAGTTATGGGCTGATTTCATGAAGTCAATCGATAACCAAACCCGGCCGGCATGTGATATAGAAAAAGGGCATTTGGCTACTAATATGAGTTTACTGGCCATGCTTTCCTACAAGGCCGGCCGCAGTGTTGCCTGGGATGGGGAAAAAGAAGTTATTTTGAACGATCCGGAGGCCAATAAAATGCTGCGCAGGGAATATCGCGGTGAATGGGAATATCCGGTTTGAGTGAAAGAGTAGAGGTATAGAAAATAAAGTAAAACCTAAACAAAGAGATAAAATTTATGAGTAAAGTATCAGCGTTGGCTAAAATGATAGACCACAGTTTGCTACACCCCACCATGACCGATGAGGATCTGAAAAAGGGCTGTGATATCGCCAAGGAATATAACGTGGCCTCGGTTTGTATAAAACCCTACGCCATTCCACTGGCAGTGGAAGCGTTGGAAGGCTCGGAGGTATTGGTAGGCACGGTAATCGGTTTTCCTCAGGGGAACTCGACCATTGAGATCAAGGTGGCCGAAACCAAAAAAGCCTGCGAGGACGGAGCCACGGAAATTGATATGGTAGTAAATATTGGAAAAGTACTGCAGGAGCACTGGGAGTATGTGGAGCGGGAAATTAAAGCGGTTTGTGAAACTACACATTCCCACAACGCTATTTTGAAAGTGATTTTTGAGAATGACTTTCTACCGGATGATTCCTATAAGATCATGCTGTGCAGGATTTGCTCCGCGGTTGGGGTGGACTTTGTTAAAACTTCTACCGGCTACGGATTTGTAAAGGGTGATGATGGCAAGTATTCCTACCAGGGTGCCACCCACCACGATCTTAAATTGATGAGAGAACATGCTGCGGATGTGGTTCAGGTAAAAGCGGCAGGTGGAGTCAGGACACTGGATGATTTGCTGGCCGTTAAGGCGCTGGGTGTGACCCGGGTAGGGGCAACTGCCACTATTGCCATGTTGGAGGAGGCCAAACAGCGTTTTGAAGGAGGTTCCGATAAAGAGATTCCCACCGAGGATACTGCGGGTTACTGATGCACACAGAATTACTGAAAGAGACCATCAGTGCTACCTTGCGGGGAATAACGCAAGTCTCCGGGGAGCATTATGCCATTATTGGCCTTGACGGTTTTATTGACAAAATACAACGACCGGTAAAAACCCAGGGTGACAGTGGCAGCAGTTATTATTCTTCTCTGGAGGGTTTTGGCCAGAGGATAAAGGATGCCGCAGATCAGAGTGCGCAGATAGAACTGCATACCGTCACGGTAAAACTGGGTGGTAATGCACCCATCTTTGCCAATGCGCTGGCAGCGCTGGGGATAGACAATACCTGCCTGGGTACTTTTGGCAAACCCCAGATCCATCCGGTATTCAGCAAGATGAATGATAGGTGTGATATTCTTTCCCTGGGAAATGCCGCGGAAACCAATGCGCTGGAATTCGATGACGGCAAGCTGATCTTGTCAGAACTATCTGCCTTTGCCGAACTCGATTGGGAACGGGTAAAGACCCAGTTGGATTTGAATCACCTGGCTAAACTGGCAGCAAAGGCTTCATTGATTGGATTGGTGGATTGGTGCAACCTGCCCCATGCCAGCGATATATGGTCGGGATTTTATCGAGACATTGTACAACCCAATGTTGATCAACAACCCAGGTTTTTCTTCGATCTGGCCGATCCATCAAAGAAAACTTCCTCACAAGTCAACCAGGTCATCAGTATTATCAATCAGTTTGCGCAGTCGGGAAAGGTTACCCTGGGATTGAATGAAAATGAATGTTTGCAGTTGTGTCGATTCCTGGGGCTGGAGGTGAATATCACTGATGAAAATGAAAGATTGCTAAAAATGGGAAGACTGCTGTTTGATTTTATGACCATCGATCAGTTGGTAATCCATCCCCTGGATGGATGCTTTTTATTTACTGACACCGACAGTCACTACTTGCCAGGCAGGGTGGTGGTTCACCCTGAGGTATCCACCGGAGGAGGCGATAATTTCAATTCGGGTTTTTGTTTTGGATTGCTCCACGGATTCGACCGATTACCAGCAATGGTGCTGGCAATGGCCGGCTCAGGGGCCTATGTACAAAATGGCGGCAGTCCCAGCAGTCAGGAGCTCGTTGATTACCTAAGACAATGGTTGAGCGAGTTATAAGTTAACGAAAAAGTATTAGTCGATGAACAAAATTAAAGTAGCGGTAGCCGGCGTGGGGTTTATCGGACCGGCACATATTGAGGCATTGCGCAGATTACCCGGCATTGAGGTAGTTGCCATCTTTAACCGAGGTGAAGATAAGGTGAGGTCCAAGGCCACCACACTGGCGGTTCCACAATATTTCGATAACTATAACGAAATGTTGGAGACAGAAGTTGACTGCATTCACATTTGCACTCCCAACTATCTGCACTATCAGGAAGCCAAACTTGCCCTGCAAAAGGGGATCCACGTAGTTTGCGAAAAGCCGCTGGCTACCACTATTGAGGAGGCGCAGGAATTGGTAAAGTTGGCCCGGGAAACCGGTCTGGTGAATGCGGTACACTTTAATATCAGGTACTATCCCATGGTACGGCAAATGAAGGCCATGAGAGAAAAGGGCGATTTGGGCCAGGTTTATTCCATTATCGGGTCATATCTGCAGGACTGGTTGTTCTACCAGACGGATTATAACTGGAGACTGGAGCCGGAGCAATCCGGAGAATCAAGAGCTCTGGCCGATATTGGTTCTCACCTGCTGGATTTATTGGAATACGTTTCAGGCTGCCGTATAACCGAAGTTATGGCCGACATGAATACCGTGCATCAGACCAGGAAGAAACCGTTAAAACCCATAGAAACCTATTCGGGCAAAGTGTTAGAACCAGTTGATTATCAGGATGTTAAAATAAATACTGAAGATTATGCCAGTGTCTTGCTGAGGTTTGATAACGGGAATCGGGGTGTGGTTACGGTTTCCCAGGTATCTGCGGGAAGAAAGAACCGCTTAAGCCTGGAAATAGCCGGTGCCAATAAGACCATCGCCTGGAATTCCGAACTTCCCAATCAACTGTGGGTTGGGGAACGAGACAAGCCCAATGGAGAATTATTGAGGGATCCTTCTTTGTTTTACCCTGAAGCCGCGGGTTTAATATCCTATCCGGGAGGGCACAATGAGGGATTTCCCGATACCTCAAAACAGCTGTTTAAAGAAGTGTATGAGGCAGTGAGAGTGGGAGAACCACCTCTTAATCCCACTTATCCCACTTTTGAGGCTGGTTTGAGGGAACTGGTATTGAACGATGCCATATTGAGAAGCGCTAAAGAAGCGCGGTGGATTGTCGTTTAATGGTCCGCCACATTTTGCCTGGACAGCGTTTGGTGCAGATCGTTGACCGCCATAAGTGCTGCACTGCCGTACCATTCCTTTAGTTCCATTCGCAGGATACCCGCCTGAATGGCCGGGTCGGTGTTGGTGAGTGCTTCCGCTTCCGCCAAAGTGGGAACGTTGAAAATGTATATACCCCTCAAGTCACTGTCATCCAGAAAAGGACCGGCCAACAGCAATTTGCCCTCTTGAGCCATTTTCATAATGTTCTGCAAATGGGCGCGCTGCAACTCAGCAGCCCTGGCTGAATCCTGGTCGCGGTTGGGGCCCCGGTGTAAAAACGCAAATACATATTTTTTCATGCCATAGGGGTCCGCTCCGTACGCCGCAGCTTTTGCCGAATCGTAGTGGATCTGATCCGGTACTGTAATCTCTTCGGCAGCGTTTGCATTACTTTGCTGCTCGGGTTGACAAGCCATGGCCCAGGCACAAAGGGCGGTGATGCAGATTGGGATAAAAAGTGTCTTCATAGTATTTCCGGTAATTTGACGACAATATTACTTAAGCCGTAGTACTAACCCTATAGTTGATCTCTTTTACTTTCAAGCCCAGCCAGGTCCAGTCACCGGTATCCAGCTTCCAGGTGGCGGTAAGGTGCACCGGTACCAACAGATCGCCTCTCTCCTCATTTGACAGGTTATCAATTACCCATTCCACCAGTGGTGCTTCCTGACCTACGTCTTTGTATCGCATGGCGCTGAACTGCAGAAAAGCGCCATTGGAGTCAAAGGTAAAAACGCCGGATCCACTGGTTCCGGCGAAAGTCATGGTAGCCCGGGCAGAATTGTGGTCCAGCTCCTGCCATTGTATGTAGGGCAGCAGGGCGGCACTGGGATACCAGATGATCTCTGCCAAAAATCGCTGTAAACTGGCTTGATTTACCTGGTGATTTGGTTTGGCGTGTGCCAGCGGGATCAGACCCCATAAGCTGATAAGCATTTCCCCTTTTCCATCCCGGAATTGGTCCCGGCCTTTGATGTACATCAGGGGATTGGATTTGATTTGCACTGACCAGTTAAACGCCGGGGGGGTCAGAGTAATCAACTGATCAGCGCTGGCGTTGAGCCAGTTTTTCTGGGATGGTTTCATTTTTAGTTGAATATCCTGTTTCAGAAAGACGGAACTGATGAATGAATTATCTTTTAACCTGCTGAAACTTAACCACCGCTGCACCGGCTTGGGCAGGCTGTCAATTGGCCGCAATGAGGCATCAGGCACTGTCTTTGAAAGCAAGGCCTCCCGTTCCTTTTTTATTCTCTGATCAAATGAAATCATAACTCACTGCTCTAACTCACCAACTTCACTTCTCCGCCCATCTTTTGGCCTGCACCGTCATGAAATTCACCGCTACATCATTGGTGGAAGGGGCTTCGGGTTTGCTGCTGCCGCGGTCTACCAGGGTTTGTAAACTGGTGGTTAGCTCATTAATCCGTTGGGGATAGTACGAGGCGCTGTCGGCCTCTTCCCCCTGGTCATTTGCCAGGTGGTACAGTTCAATGTTGGCAGCCTTTCCTCTTGATTGCCGCAGGTTTTCCTCCGGCAGCCGGTAGATAATTTTCCACCCCTGTTCGCGATAAGCAAATTCACCGTTCACCGAGTGGTTAACGATATTCTGCCGGGCCGAATGCTTGCTTTTGTCCAGCAGGATATCCAGGAAACTGAAGCTATCCTCGCCCTGGTTGGCTGGAGTTGTTTCTCCTGTCATTAACTGGAAGCAGGTTTCGTAAATATCAGTCAGACACACCAGTTGATCACTGCTGGCACCCGGGGTTACTTTACCGGGCCATTTTACCACCAGGGGTACCCGGTGTCCGCCTTCCCATATGTCTCCTTTATGGCCTCTGTAGGGGCCACTGGGCATATGCCCGGCGGCAACCAGATCTTCCCATCCGGTGTAATGGGAATGCCCGTTGTCCGCTGTAAAAATAACCAGTGTATTATCGGAAATGCCGCTTTGTTCCACAGCCTCCAGGATCTGTCCCGCAGACCAGTCCGTCTCCATAACAAAATCAGCAATCGGTGCAATACCACTTTTGCCGGCAAATTTTTCCGAAGGCACTACCGGTTCATGTGGAGAGGTCATGGAAAAGTACAGAAAAAAGGGTTGTTCGTTATTACTTTGATCGTGAATGTAGTTCACCGCTCGCCTGGTGATCTCCGGCAGGATCTCCTCGAATTTCCAGCCCGGCGCCATGGGTGATCCTTGGAAGCCCCGGGGCATAACCACATGATCGGGATGCTCCTGATATTCATAGGTAGCGGTGGGCTGCTCAACTATCCGGTCGTTTTCGATGAAGGTAAAAGGAGGGAAGTTGGGGACATGGGTGCCAAAGTAATAATCGAACCCATGGGCAGTGGGACCACCATTAATGGGTTGCTGGTACTCCCATTGGTATTTCTTGAGGCCATTCCGTTCTTCGATCCGGGCACTTTCCCGTTCACCTTGCCAATCCCACCCCAGGTGCCATTTGCCTATGCAAGCGGTGGTGTACCCGTGGCCTTTCAGCATTTCCGGTAAGGTGGTTCTTTCGGGCTTGATCAAAGGGGGCTCATAACAGGCCAGCACCCATTCTTGTAGCGGAGTTCTCCAGGCATAGCGGCCGGTGAGCAGACCGTAGCGGGTAGGGGAGCAGACGGCGGAACCACTGTGGGCATCTGTAAAGCTCATTCCCGCGGCCACCATTTGATCAAGATAGGGAGTAAGTATCTTATTATCAGGATAGTGGGCCTGAATATCGCCAACCCCGAAGTCATCCGCCAGGATCACGATAATATTAGGTTTTGGGGTGGTTTGCTTCACCGAAGGTTCAGGCCCACAGGAAGACAAGGCCAGTACCATTACCAGATAAGGAATTCCAGAGAAATAATTCATGATGGAATATAGTGATAGCAGGGAGAAATTCCCACTTCAAATCATTTGTTGCAGAGCTGGTCAAATTGCCTGAAAAAGGCCCGGACGAGCTAACCGGTATGGGGTGGGGACCGGGAAATTACTTGAACTTGCAGTTGTAATGGATAATGTACGAGGACGCCAAACGTTAAGCTACTGGGCCAAATATTATAGCCTCATCACCAATTTCCAATAGCTTACAACTTTTGGAAAAACTGCTATTATCTGATTTAATTCGAAATCTCAAAACGGGATCTTCTGATGTGGAATCTACAGACAACCAGCGGTAGGGCAGGTCCAGTTCCGTAACTTTTGGTGCAATGAGCCGCAATATGACAAACTGCGCTTTTTGATGATCAAATTTTTCGGGCTTTTCAAAACTCAACTGAATTGCATTCCCCTCTATCTCTTTGCTTTCTGTGAGCTTAACAATTCTATCATCGCTATATCTCTCTGCTTTAATATCAGACCAGATATTGTCTCTGTTCATTTGTAAAGCTGCCAGAAATCCTGCCATGATGGTTCCTTCAAAACCACCGCCGGGAAATGCCCATGCCGATGTGAAATACAAATTGGGTATCAGGAAATTATTGCGGAAACGTTTTAAGCCCGATTGTTGCCTGGATTGGGTAAAACCATAGGGCGTTCCACCGGGATTCGAGGTATAATGCTTCATGGTTTTGGGTGTGGCAACTTCCGTATATTCAATGCTGCTGCGTATACCTGGAAATTGTTTTTCCAGTCGTTTTAACAATATTTCAGCGACTTCTTCTTTTTTTGCCTGGTACTGCTCTTTATTCAGTCCTTCCCAATTTCGAAGGTAATCCACTCCGCATATTGCCCCCACTGATTTGCCGGGTGGTGCCAGTTGTGCATCAATTTGCCCATAATCCACGAAAACAAAACTACGCTTGCTCCAGTCACCCAGTTGATTTGGATGGACGTCTTTTAGGGTTTTCACATCCTCACCTAAAATTTCGTTGGAATAGTGGTTCACTCCAAAGGCCTTTAAATCGGACTTGAAGCCCAGATAAACGCAGAGCAGGGAACATGAGATGGTTTTTCCTGCGATCTTTTGTCTAAGCAATCCGGCATGGGGCTCATCCAGCATATCGGGTACCAGCGGAATGGCGCAATTGGCCGCCACATTGTCGCATTCGATGGTTACCGGGGTCTGCTGTTGGTTGAAACTGTCGGAAAAAGTCACTGCGGTGACTCGGCCATGCTGAGTATTGATTTTCTCTGCCCTTTTACCCAATAGCACCGTTCCCCCATTTTTTTCGATGTAAGCAGCCAGATGGTCCGATAATTTTTGAGAACCACCCTGAATAAAATGCCCCCCACCACCGATAAAACTCGATTGTGGCAAGCCGAAATAGAACATAGACAAGGTATAAGGGTCGTCAGCATAGTACAACACATGGGCGGCCAATTCCAGTTTCAACTGTTCATTGTTGATGTGTTTATCCAACCATGACCCTACGGTATGCCTGGAAGCTTCCACGATACTGGGATACAGCAAGGGCATCAATGGATAGATGAGTTTGCGCTTCCAGGGTGTTCGGGGTAACCCCAGGGCATTTTTTCGTATGCCTGCGACTAGCTTCATAAACCGATTGATACCTTTTTCATCTTCAGGATACCTATCCACCAGGGCCTTGGTGGCAGCCTGGAACCCATGAGGGAAGACAAGTTTTTTACCATCAGTATATAAGGCATACAGTTCAGGTACTTTCAGTAATTTGACCTGCTGGTCCACTTCCAGCATGTTAAAGATATTCAGTACGGATTCGCCATGATCGAGCCCGCACATTTCATGAAGTCCGACTTCTACTATAAAATCATTTCGTTTAAAGGTAGTGGCATAACCACCGGGTTTATTATGTTGTTCGAGGAGTAATACTTTTTTTCCGAATTTGGCCAGGGTGGCGCCCGCCACCAGTCCGGCTAAGCCTCCACCAATGACTATGGTATTATACTTCATGAGTTTGTCTTATGTTCTTGAAACTTTGGTTTCATGGTCAGATACCGAGGTATTCAAGCTAGACTGGATTAGTTACCCGATCAATGATATGTGTCATGAGAAAATGTAGACTTCCTCATCAAATGGGGTGGTGGGAGGGGATTTAAAGAAATGAAGATACCAATCTGGCCACGGCGTATTTCAATTTTTTGAAAACACTCCTTTTATTCCAGGCCTCTTTCGATATTTCGACACTGTGCCCTAAATCATTTTGAAATAGCTTTTCCATCTGCCTGGCAAAAAGGCTGCCATAGATAACAGACATAATTTCAAAATTCAGATCAAAGCTACGAATGTCCATGTTGGCTGTACCTACCACACTTAAGCGGGTATCTGCCACCACTGTTTTAGCGTGTACAAATCCTTTCTGATAAAGGAATATGCGAACGCCGGCATCCAGCAGCCTGGAAAAGTAAAACCTGGCGGCCGCTCCAACAAGTTCGGAATCGGATTTTTCAGGTACTAACAATCGAACATCTACTCCGGAAATTGCTGCCTGGCACATAGCGTCAATAATGCTTTCATTAGGAATGAAATACGGATTGGTGATGTAAAGTTTTTCCCTGGCTAAGGAGAAAATTTTCATATAGCTCAGCATGATATTCGACTTGGGATAAATTGGGCCGCCGGCCACTATCTGTCCCAGGGCTGGTGAGCCTCCGTTCATGAAATCGATCGCTTTGGGAAATATATCAGTGCTGAACTTGAGCTGATCTCCTGCGCTCATATTCCAGCTTACCACGAAATGTCGCTGCAGGCTGTTGACCAATGGGCCTTCGATTTTTACATGGGTATCCCGCCAATACAACCCGGTATCAATTGTGTTGTCATACCTGTCCGAAATATTAATACCGCCGACAAAACCACAGATCCCGTCTACTATAATGATTTTTCGATGGTCACGGTGATTCAGCCTGTTGGCAAACTGTTTTAGCTTAACCTTGATTTTAGGGTAGATCTGTACACCCGCTTGTGCGAGTTCTGTAACAATATTTCGCTTGATTCCCTTACTGGCATAATCATCGTACAAAATTCTGATGTGAAGTCCTTGTTTAACCTTTTTAAGCAGAACTTCTTTGATCTGATTTCCCCGGGTGTCGTTTTCCCAGGCATAGTATTCCATATGGATAAATCGATCGGCTGATTCCAGTGAGCGCAGTACTTCGGGAAATTTTTCTTCCCCATTATTGAGCAGTTGGAAGTTACCATTGCATAAAGGTTCTTTACCAATTCCATTGAGAAAAAGCACCATGGGAGCAAAATGTGCTATTTCATGGTGATGTGACTTTAGCAAATCCCTGGTGTAATCCTGGAACTCACTCTGGATTGCCTGGTCAAGTTCACCATGGATTTTGGCACCTATCGCATTGGACCGCTGGTGCCGGTGATTTACTCCGAAAGAAAAGTATATAACTATCCCGGCTATCGGTAGGATGAAAACTAGCATTAAATATGCCAGGGTCTTTGGTGTGGAATGGGTATCCAGCAGGATCCGTACCACGGTATAAATTATAATGGCCAGATAGGCAATTGCCAGTATTGAATAAATTATATACACCTCAGATTAATATTACCATAATATGGACAGTTTGAATGGCTATAAATTAAACAAATTGTTAGCGTTTTAAACAAATATGGGCCGGGGCATGGTCATTTTTGGAAGTTTATTTACATCTTAAGAGAAGTAAGGTCCTGCCTGTAGACAACAAAAACGGCCTGTAGAATATTTTCATTTGTGCCGCTTTATTTCCAAATTGAGAGAGATGTTTGCTGCTCCTCAAATTAACTAAATCCCTGGCCCGCAGTCATTGCCTTCCCAGTACGCCGGATTTTTGGTCAGCGAGCATGAGTAGAGTCAAAAAATAAGTATTCGGACAACTATTGAGAAACTACTATGAAAAGAAGAAAAAATAAAAAGGAACAGGACGCCCTCTCAAGGAGAAACTTCCTGAGCAAAACTGGCGCAGGAATCGGGGGGTTGGCTCTGACACCCCTGGCATTGGACGCTACTAAAACCCCTGACCTGAAACCCAAAGAAAAACCTCATCCCCTGGCAGGTATACAGCCCGAGTGGCGCAACCGCCATGAAGAAATGTCCTATAGAATGTTGGGCCGTACCGGCATGATGATCTCTGAAGTGGTCAGCGGAGGTGATCCCGTGCGAAGTGATAATTACCAGCAGTTGTATTACGCGCTGGAAAAAGGACTCAATTATCTGGATATGGCGCCTGCGTATGGCAGGGGGGATTGTGAAACTGCCTATAGTAAAGTTATTAACAGCCCTTCAATGCGTGAAAAAGTCTTTATGACCACCAAAGTCAGTGGATTTACAGATGTACGCTCAAACCTCTATCAGGACATCTTCAAGGGACTTCCATCAGATAAGCAAAATGCCATACTTGACCGGGCCAAAGAGATCCGGGCTGAGCGGGGGGTGGACAAACCGGGATACTTTTTCACCTATTGGCCCGGACAAAAAAGCAGTAATGACCCCTCTTACCTGGCCAATGCCATGGTCAAAGACTATGGCCATCAAGTGGATGGGAGCAAGGCGTTCAGGAAAAAAATCAAGGACTCTTTGGAAGGAAGCCTCACCCGGGCAAAAACAGATTATTTTGATATTCTGATGTGCCCTCATGGCGCCAATTGTCCGGAAGAAGTACAAATCCCTGAGATTTATGAAACTTTCAGGGAATTGAAAAAAGAAGGCAAGGTGCGTTTTCTGGGTGTTTCTACTCACAATGATCCGGCAGGAGTTTTACGGGCAGCCACGGAGACCGGGGAATACGATGTGGTGATGTGCGCTTACAATATTGCCAACGGAGGTTATCTGGAAGATGCTATAGCCAATGCCTACCAAAATGGGCTGGGCATGATCGCCATGAAGGCAGCAATGGCAGTAGCTACTCACCATAAAGCCATTCAGCCTATCCCCCAATGGCGGATCGACAAAGTAAATCGCATCGTACCCGGAGAGTTGAAGGCTCCCATGAAGGCCTATGTCTGGGCCTTACAAAACCCCTATATCTCTGCGGTTATCTCTAACCTATGGGACGAGCAGTTTATTGATGAGAATCTGTCATTGGCAGGATTAAAGGTGGATTTGGAAGATGGGTAGGCTTTACACCAAATACCTATTCCTGGTGATTTAGGTTGACTTCAATCGATCTATGGGGTGCAGTGAACGGGTACTGAATCACCAACACATAGCCTTTGTCCATTGGGTGGCCTTGAAATAAAACGCAATGCATAATAATATTATCCTGACGCTATGCATCCTGAGTGGATTTTCCTTAAAAGGCCAGGTGAACCTCGATTCACTCTATACAATTTGGCAGGACCAAACCCAGTCTGACTCAATTAGAACCGGAGCATATTCTGACTATATCTGGGATGGTTACCTCTTTTCACAGCCTGATTCGGCATTTATTCTTGCAGAAGCACTGGTTTCATTTGGGCTCGAAGCGGATTACTCAAAAGCCCAGTTTGCAGGGTATACCCTGCAAGGTGTATCGTGGGTAAACAGAAGTGATTATCAGAAAACACTTTACTATTACCTTCAGGCCTTAGATATCGCCAAAAAAATGGGCCATTCAGCAGCTCTAGCTATTGCCTATAACAATATTGGAAGTATTTATCATGACAAGGGGGATCATGCCAACGCACTGGACCACTATATAAAAAGCCTTGAATTCAATGAACCCATGCAAATGGGTACCACCCTAAATAATATTGGGACGATCTATATGAACCAGGAGAATTATTCGAAAGCCCTGGAATATTACCTGAGAAGCCTGGATCTTAAACAAGAAAATGGCGACCAAAGCGGTGTGGCAATTACCATGTCTGATATTGGTGGCGCTTATAGAGAACTAGAGGATTACCCCAAATCACTGGACTATTACTCCCAAAGTCTAAGCATCTTTGAACAAATTGACCATCAATTCGGAATTGCCGAAGCCTATAGTAATATCGGGATTCTGTACTACAAGCAGGGTGAGTATTCCCAAGCGCTGGAGTATCACAAAAAAAGTCTGTCATTTAACGAACATCTTGGTGATAAAAATGGGATTGCAGTCTCTGTAAATAATATCGGAGATATTTATCAGAAGCAAGGAGATTATGACCAGGCACTTAAGTATTGCCTAAGGGGCTATACCATTTCCGTAAGCATCCACTCCTTGTTAAGGAAGCGGGCAAGTTGCTCCTGTTTATATGACACATACAAAGCTATGGGTGATGGCAACAAAGCGCTCTATTACCTTGAGCAGTTAAATGCTGTAATGGACAGTCTGGATACCCAGGAAACTACCAAAAAACTGGAGCAAATGGAGTTTCAAAAGGTTATTTTACAAGATAGTATTGCCAGAGTAGAAGAAGCGCGCTTAATACAAGCGGCGCATGAAGCAGATATACGACAGAAAGAAAATGCCAGAAACATAAGCTTCATAGTCGGTGCATTTTTCTTACTGCTGGCAGGCAGTTTTTACACGCGCTGGCGTTACGTTCGCCAATCAAAAGCATCAATTCAAATTGAAAAAGATCGTTCGGAAAATTTGCTCCTAAATATCCTTCCCAAAGAAGTTGCCCAGGAACTCAAAGAGTCAGGAAAAGCTGCTCCAAAAAAGTATGAGAGCGTAACCATACTTTTTACAGACTTTAAAGACTTCACCAAACTTGCAGCCTCTATTCCGGCCACAAAGCTGGTGGTCGAGCTGAATGAAATATTTGGTCAGTTTGATGATATTATGGACGAGTTTGGCATAGAAAAGATAGAAACAATAGGCGACGCCTATTTGGCGGCAAGTGGCTTACCTCGTGAAAATTCAGATCACGCCCTTAGATGTGTAAGAGCCGCATTCCGTATGGTTGCGTTTCTAGATCAAAGAAATGAGAACAGTGAGATAAATTGGAATGCGAGGATAGGAATACATTCAGGGCCTGTTATCGCAGGAGTTGTGGGTAAAAAGAAGTTTGCCTATGACCTGTTTGGTGATTCGGTGAATACCGCCAGTCGCATTGAAAGTAACGGACAGGTTGGCAAGGTAAACATCAGCCAGGCTACCTATGAGCTATTGAAAAGTGAACCAGACCTGGTATTTGAAAGTAGAGGCAGGATAGCAGCAAAGGGTAAAGGTGAAATTGAGATGTATTTTGTCACCGAGAAATAAATGAAGGAATACAGCACCCAATTACTTGGTACCCTGCGGGAACACAAAAAGATGATCCTATACAATGAAGGCCACCGGGTGTCCCGCAATGAAATGATCAAAGAAACCCAGAGCTGGCGCGATACTTACCTGGGACCGGTAGATCCTGGAATTTAAAATATCTGCTCTCCGGGTTGATCTTCCAATACTATACGCATTACATTTATGGACATCTTAATTTTAACCCAGTGATATCATGATTCGTCGAGATTTTATCAAATCCGGAACTATAGCCGCCGGTTCTCTAATGACCCCCTTTCCGTTGTGGGCTGAAGACAAAAAAATAAAACTTGCCATCCTGGGTACCGGGTGGTGGGGTACGGATTACTTGCTGGGGCACGCTATCATATCCAAGCAGTTCGACATCGTGGCCTTATGCGATGTCAACCAGGTTGCATTAGAAAATGCTGCCGACAAGGTGGTTGAATCTGGGAACAAAAGACCCCAACTCTTTTCGTCCTATCAGCAGATGTATGATTTACCGGGACTTCAGGCGGTTGCCATTGCCACACCCACCCACTGGCATGCCCTGCATTTTATTGATGCCTGCAAAAAGGGACTGCATGTTTTCCTGGAAAAACCAATCAGCTATGACATCAGGGAAGGACAGGCAATGATGGATGCCCACCAAAAAACCGGTAACGTGGTCCAGGTTGATTTCCCGAGAATGTTCGCTGATATCAACAGCCAGGTAAAGGAGTTTATTGATAGTGGTGAAGCTGGAAAAATACTTCAGGTACAGGCCAATATCAACAACCCCGAAGCCATCCTGACAGAAAAAGAAATTCCCACCACTATGGATTTTGAGACTTTCTGCGGACCAGCACCTCGAAAAAAATACCTGTGTAATCACAATGAACAAAAGCCTAACTGGAGAGGGCAACACGACTTTAGCAGAGGAATAATGGCGGACTGGGGTATTCACTATATTCATAACATAAGAGATGTGTTGGATCTTGATTTGCCGGATCGCGTGGGTGCCGTGGGCGGCACTGTAAAAAATTTCAGTTCGGACAACCCCGACTATCTGGATGTGAGGTTCGACTTTAACGGGTTACCGGTTTTCTGGTCACATAAGTCATGGGGATTCACTTCTCCCAATCCCGACTACAATATCGGCATCTACTACTACGGAGAGAAGGCCACAATATTTGCAGGTGATTCGGGTTGGGAGGTATTTCCAGCCGGTGGCGGGGATTCCGTAAAATATGGCAGTGTAGTGTTCAACCCGGTAGTTCCTGCCGAAGGTGATTCTTACTCCCAGATAATGGTGAATATGTTTCTCGAGTTCGCTGATGGGGTCCGTAAAAAGTCAAACGAGGGCATCACCAACACTTTGGAAGAAGCCCAAATAACCACTTCTACCGTAATCTATGCGGACATGGCCTTCCGGGTAAAGTCTGAGCTATCCATAGACAGGTCAACCATGGGTATTGATAATAACAAAGAGGCTATGAGCCTGTTAAAACGAGCGTACCGATCGCCTTACCGGCATCCGTATGTTTCCTGATTCAGACTTGTTGATTGCACCCCGTTAATGTTTGGGGGACACTCTTATGGGCTGGCCGGGCAATTCATTTGGGACTAACTTGCCATTTTCAACCACCATCACGCCGTTTACCAGTACATAGGGAATGCCGTTGGGTGTAAGGGTCGGTTCCGTATAAGTTGAGCGGTCAATTACAGTTTCAGCGTCAAAGATGGTAATATCGGCATCAGCGCCAACCGCTATGCGTCCCTTGCTTTTCATGGCGGGTACGTAGGTTTCCAGCCGCCTTGCGGGTGCAATGGTCATGCGCCGTAAAGCATCCATGAGGGTCATAATGCCTTGCTCACGGGCATATCGTCCCAGTACCTTGGCATTGGTCCCGGACGTTCGTGGATGCCCTTTGCCGTTCTCTACAAATCCATCGCTGGCAATCATGGTCAACGGATGTTCAATAGCCGCCAGCGTCATTTCTTCGGTACGTGAATGAACGATTACCACTCCGCCTTTCTCCCGGTATTTCGGAAAGGTCTCGCGAGTAAGGCGTTCCCCTGTTTCCACCCACTGAAACGTAGCGAATCGATCGTCTTCCCAGGTTTCCCAGTCCTCGAAAAAAGCACTTTGAATGCTGGTCTGGCCCGCTTCATAGGGATAGGCTTCGGTAGTTACGTCCAAACCATTGTCACGAGCCTGCTGAATGGCTTCCAGATATGCGGCGGTGGCAGCACCTCCACTGGAATTGACATGCACGACGTGTAGGCTGACACCTGTTTTCGCAGCGCTGGCCAGGGCGGCCTCTAAACCTTCCATGCCCCCGCCAAGGTGGATATATGCGGCAGTATTCCGGTCGACTGCGACATTCAACATAGTTTCAAATTCCTCTGTAGTAGCGGCGGGGGTATAGGCCAGGCCAAAACCTACCCCAAGTGCTCCCTGGTCCAACCCCTTTGCTATCAGTTGTTTCATTTGTAAAATCTGATCCTGGCTGGCTATTTCGCTTCCTCCCGGACCGCTTGGCACGAAATCTCCGGAATCATCCATTACCTGCATACGAACGGGGATGTGTCCTACACTTACTCCGTAGTTGATAATTTGCCCCCCGGCCCGTTCACCGTACCAGGCATCAATATCATCGGTTCCAACTTCCAATTCCAGGGCAGAAGTTACACCGTCTAGTGCCATCAGGCCCAGGGTCTCTTTTGACTGTTTGGGGTTAAACATGTGTACGTGCAGATCGATAAATCCCGGAGCAACCACCAGGCCGTTAGCATCAAGCAGCACAATTCCCTCCAGTTTATCCTCGCTAATACTTGCTATTTTTCCATTCCTGATACCGATATTGCGGACTGCATCCAGGCCGGATTCCGGGTCCATGACCCGTCCGTCCAGGATAACCATATCGTATTTCATATCCGAAACTGTAGGCGTACAAGCCACTAATACCAGGAATAATATAATTGGCCATAATGCCCGGCTGAAGTTTATCTTTTTCATGGGTTTTCGTATTTCAATACTACAAAACCGATTTAATTTTGTTCTTTCTGGCATAATAAAGAATCAATTGCAATCAACTTACTGTTATCCGATTTAAATTGCGAACCTTTTCTGCCTGAACTTGTTTGCCAACCTAAAAAGCATTATAAAGAGTATAAACAAACAGATAGTTATGATTGCAAAAGAAAATGATAAAGTAAAAGTCCATTATAAAGGTACCTTAAGTAACGGAGAAGTTTTTGATTCCTCGGAGGGAAGGGATCCGTTGGAGTTCACCCTGGGTTCAGGTCAAATTATTCCCGGCTTCGAAAACGGCATTATAGGAATGCAGGTGGAGGAGTCAAAAACCATTAATATTCCTGCTGCTGAAGCTTATGGAGAAACAAAAGAAGAGCTTAAGCAGGAAGTTCAGAAAGCACAGCTGCCTCCGGAAATCAAGCCTGAAGTTGGTTTACAACTTATGTCCAGAGCACCTGATGGACGGGAGATTCCTTTGGTGGTAGCCGAGGTAAGGGAAGATAGCATTATCCTCGATTCCAATCATCCCTTAGCGGGTAAAGATTTAACCTTCGAAGTTACCCTGGTAAGTATAAATTAACTACCCGGCTTCTAAATCCGGCAGGTACACCTGCGGTACTCTTTTTAGCTGGTAGCAGCCTTTCACTGGTTATTCACTCATCTCAGCCATCTTATTCATGGCGTGGGTGAGCACCTGGTCATGGTCCTGGTCGGGGCTGAACATGATGCATTTTATATCTTCTTCAACGATCGCTGTGTGTCCGGCCGGGAGAAAAAATACGTCACCGGTTTTCAGAGTTTCCCGGGATCCATCGTCATAGATAATTTTGAAAGCACCTTGAATGATGTATCCCCAATGGGTACAAAAACAACTGTCGTTGGTCAGGCCCACCAGTAGTGGGGTGAAGTCTGTGCCTGCTGGTAGTTCGCTATAGGTTACGTCCAGGTTTCCAAAACCTGACTTTCTCCTCATAAGTGTTCCTGGTCCTTCCATAAGAACAGGGATGTCTTCAAGTTTTAGTTTCATAGTTTTTCAGGGTTATTTTTATGGACATGACAATACTAGAAGATAGCTAAAAGTTGAATTGCATCCAATAGCAACCCCGTTTAAAACTTGGAAGCAAGTGCAAGGTAGCGACAGTGGCTTAACTTTTATTCTTACACTATTTTTTCTATCTTATATAAGGAGAGATATTTTGTTTTTCTTATTTAAAATCAAGCTGTTATGAAAACTTTGAAGTTCCTTTTAACCGGAATGATAGCTTTTGGCCTGGTGAGTGCCTGTGAGTCCTCTGAAGAATTAAACCTTAACGATTCAAACATCCACACCCGAAACCTGGGAAGCTCTGATGCGCCTGGCAGTGGCATGATAAAGGTTCCTTTCACGAATGGACCGTTACGCTTATCATGAAAAAGCCACGCATTTAACCATCACGAGTTGGCAAAACCCCAATGTCCCAATCCCGTCAGCTGGCAGCCATCATGTTCACCGATATTGTTGGGTATACGGCATTGATGCAAAGGAGCGAAGCGGAGGCCGTCACGCTAAGAAACCGGCACCGGGAGGTATTCGATTCTTTTCATGAATCTTATCGGGGAAGGATAATCCAATATTACGGAGATGGAACATTGAGCACATTTGAAAGCGTGGGAGATGCAGTGCGCTGTGCTATTGACATCCAGAGGGAATTGAGAAAAGATCCGGAAGTTCCATTGAGGATTGGTATTCACCTGGGTGATATTCTGTTGACAGACTCCGATGTTATTGGAGATAACGTAAATATAGCCTCCAGAATTGAATCATTGGGAGTTGCCGGGGCAGTATTGATTTCTGAAAAAGTAGTGGAGGAGATCCGGAACCAGGATGATATTCCTTACCACTTCCTGGGAGATTTTCACTTCAAGAACGACGCCCGTCCACGCCAAATTTACGCACTTACGGCACCTGGAATCCGGGTGCCTTCACCGGATCAGCTTTCCGGAAAACTCCAGCAAAAAGGGGATGGCAAAGCCATAGAATCACTGGCTGTGTTACCTTTTGATAACTACACCGGAGAAGCGCATCAGGATTTTATAGTGGCCGGAATTCACGATAACCTGATTACTGCCATATCGCGGCTTGGTTCTTTAAGGGTGATATCCAAGACTTCAACCCTGGGATATAAAAACTCAAAAAAAAACATTTCCGAAATTGCCCGTGAATTAGGTGTTGATGCCATAATTGAGGGCTCCGTATCAAGTCGGAATGGTAATATTCTACTCAATTTACAATTGCTTCGAGCATATCCGAAGGAGGATCATATGTGGGCAGAAGTCTATGATCGGCCATTAGAAGACATATTCTCTCTTCTAAATGAAATCACACAGAAAATTTCTGAAAAGATCGATGTGACGCTTACTCCCAAAGAATCTGAAAGGTTGACCAGTTTTGATCGGGTTAACCCGGAAGCATATCAGGCCTACCTGCGAGGGAAGTTTCACGTAGAAAAACTATCCTATGAAGGGTTGAGAATTAGTATGGAATATCTGGAAAAGGCAATTTCCATTGATCCTTATTTTGCCCCTGCCTATGCTGCCATGGCTTTCTCACTAATGGCACAAGTGCAAATGGGGTTTATTTCACCCCCAGAGGCCATGCCCAAAATTTATCAGTCGATACATAAATCGCTTAGCCTTGATCCGAATTTTGCTGAAGCTCATTTTGTAAAAGCTGGTTCGCATGCCTGGGTGGAGTGGGACTGGGAACAAAGTGAAAAGGAATTTTTGAAAGCGCTTGAAATTAACCCAAGTGACTCTGTGGCACGTGCATACTATGCGCATGTATTAATGCTGCTGAAACGATTTGAGGAGGCCGTAGCGCAGGTAAACAAGGCCCTGGAAACAGATCCCAATAACGCATTGGTGCAATTGTTGTCGGCAAAAGTATTTTATGGCCATGGAGATATTCAACAAGGGCTGGAACTGGCCAAAAAATCCTTTCAAATCGACCCCAATAATCGATCGCTTTTGAGAAACATGGATATGTGTTTTTATAAGCTGGGAGATTACCAGCAATCCATTGAAATACAAGAAAGAATCCTGCAAACCGAACCGCAGGCTCTGGAAGCACTTAAAGCCGGTTATGCCAACAAAGACTACCAACAGGCCATGCTGATGCTGGCCCTGGCCAAAGAGAAACTAAGTCATCAACAATTCACCCCGCCGGTATGGGTGGCTATCCCTTATAACAGAGCTGGTAAATATGAAGATGCCATCAGGTGGCTGGAACGGGGGCTTCAAATACATGACCAGGATATGCCATACATATTCATTATGCATGAATTTGATGAATTGAGACAGGATGAACGTTTCGGAAGGATTGCGGAAAAAATAGGTGTGCCCTTAAAGTGAAATGCCGTTCTCTACCTAGGGGCGTCATTCGAATTATTGAAGTACATTTTGCTAAGGAATCAGTAGCTAAAACATCTAGCCGTGCTCCTTCATATACTGTAACAGGTCTTCGAAGCGCTTATCATACATCGTATGTACGGATTGCATATCGTTTTTCCTTAGCTGAACAATATGGCTGGTATTGGCTATTACCTGTTGCGGTGTTTTAATGCCTGGTATGACAGTGGATATTTCAGGATGACTCAGAATAAAACTTAATGCAAAGGCATCCAATGGAATTTCGTATGATTGTGCCAGTGGCCAAATGGTTTCCAGTTCCATCAGGGATCGATTGAGGACATCCGGCGTTAGTCGAAAACTGCGGTGGTCCGATACATCAAACCGGGTTGATTTATTGAATTTACCGGTAAGCAGTCCAAACTGCAACGGCATTCGGGCGATAATACCCATACCATTTGCGGCAGCTTTCCGAAGTACGGGCAGCGCTTTCTGATTGATAATATTAAAAACCACCTGGAAGCCCGAGCCTGCCATTTGATCAAACATAAACGCTGCTTCAGGCTCCGGATGGAATGTATTCAATGAGATGCCCCAATACCGGATCTTGCCTTCCTGCCGGAGCTGATCCATGGCCTGAATGCAGTCACCCTCTTGTAAATGTTCCAGTTTGGCTGCATGTAACTGGTAAAAATCAATGGTTTCCCTCTTTAAACGCCTGAGACTGGAATCACAGGCTTCAATGATATATGGTTTGCTGTAATCCAGATAGATGTGGTTATCCCGGTCGAGGCGATGCCCAACTTTGGTGGCGATAATGACGTCCGATCGATTGCCAAATGTCTTTCCAATTAGTGTTTCAGAATGGCCCAGGCCATAGAAATCTGCTGTATCAAAAAAATTAATGCCCTGATCCAAGGCGGTGTGGAGTGCATTTATGGAGGTGTTATCGTCAACGTCTCCCCAACCGATGGGAATATCTCCGGCCATGGCTGGTCCGCCAATGGCCCAGGCGCCAAATCCAACTTCGCTCACATTCAGATCGGTATTGCCAAATGAACGGTAAATCATAGTAGTTCAAACCTGGGGCATTTGGCTACCTAGCAGTGGTCAATTGATACATGCAATTGTGCTTTTCTACTGATCCACATCCGGTAATGATTCGAACAGGGACTGCTTCTCTTTAAACCATTCCTTCATTGCATCCGGAGCTTTCATCAGATCCTGCATCTGCTTCATGGCAACCAAGTGCTCCTGATCACCCAGTTGAAACATTTCCATTCCATGCTGTTTGCTCATTTCAGCTATTTCTTCGAAAGTATGGGCTCGGAATTCCAAATCACAGGCACCACCCAGTTGTTTACAGGTCATTGCTTTCATAGGTATCTAAATCTTTACTCAATGAGTACCATTATTCCCTGGTAGGAAATCAGCACCGAAAAGACGAAGGCCAGTACCAAACCGGTATTCAGCAGCCAGCCTGCTTTATGCTCACCCATAAGATTGGTGCGGTTTACCAGTATGCCTATACCCAGTACCACCAGTGGTAATACAAATACCAGGAATACCTGGGTGAGGATCTGGATCTCAATGGGGTTTCCTCCGATCAAGGGCACAGTGAGCCCAATAAGGCAAACCAGGGCAGTTAATACCCGGAATTGCCGGCTGCTGATATCCAGTTTACCGGTTTTGTAGTCTGCTATTAGCAGGGGAAATATCATTAGTATTGGGAAGATGGAACTCAGTCCTGCACTAAGAGTCCCCAACAGGAATATGGCAATGGCAAACTTGCCGGCGATAGGAGTGAGGGTTTCCACCATGTCTAATACTTTTTCCACTGTTTTACCCTCGTGAAACAAGGTGGAAGTAGCTACCATCATAATAGAGCCGCACACTACAAAGATCAAGATCCCGGCATTGATGGCATCTCTTGACTGCAAGGCCATATCTTCCATGGTCCAGCCTTTTCCCTGTATGAACAAGGGCCGGGAAAGAAAGGTAGCTGCTGCCATGGTAGTGCCCACAAATGCCACCACCATTTGCGCGCCACCGCTGTGGTCGGGAATACTGGGAACCAGCCCGCGGGTTACCTCCACCGGATCGGGGAGAACAATAAAGTTGGATATGACAAAGCTCAGTCCCATCAGGGTTACAAACAGCGTCAGTAACTTTTCAAACAATGAGAACTTACCGGTAAGCAGGATCAGGTACATGATGATAATAATGATCACTGCAATGATCAATGTGGCCTGATACTGTATCTCTGACAGCCCTGGAATAAAAATCACCAAGGTCTCATACAAGGCATTTGATGTAATGCCCAGGATACCAACCAAGGCGTTCCATTGGCCCAGGGTTACCCCTATAATAATTAGGATGCTGATGATGGAGCCCCATTTCAAGTGCTTCTTGAATGCGAATAACGCCGATTCACCGGTGACAAGGTAGTAGCGGCCGTAGGCTTCCATCAGCGCCCAGGAAAACAGGCAGCTGACCAGTAAAACCCAAAGTAATTGCATGCCGAAGCGACTCCCGGAAACCGTCATGGTGGTGACACTTCCGGTACCAATGGTATATCCAATGGCGAAAATAGCCGGCCCAAACTGTAAGATTGATCGCTTTAGTTTCAAAAATATTAGATTTGGCGGCTGGTAATATATGAAAAAGAATGCAACCCAATAGCATAGCTCCGGGTATTCCTAAGAATTGCCAGGTTACCGGCTCAGTTAGCGTCTATAACCAGACCACTTCCTGAAATATTGGATGTGATGGTGGGATTTCCTTTGTAAAAAACATTGCCGGCACCATTGATTGTTACGTTCAGTACGTCTGTGGCGGTGGTCTCCACGTTTCCGGAACCCATAATGTTTATGTCACAAGTGTTGGAGGTCAGCTCAAATGCATGCACATTGCCCACGCCCGAGCTGTTAATATCTATATTATTAGCTGTTCCGTTTAACGTCAGTCCGCCAACACCACTGATGAAGATTTCCAGATCATCAAGATCAAAACTGTTTTGTCCGGTAATATCGCCTATTCCTGCAATATTGAGCCCCTCTATTTCAGGGATAGAAATATAAATATCCAGTTTCTCAACCTGTCCGTCCACACATTCGTCGAATTCAATAAGCAGTTGCTGATTAGTTACCCTGGTTTCCAGCAGAGGTAAAATATTTTCGTGGGTTTCGATTCTCACCATCTGCGGCGATTCCTGGGTCAAAAATATATTGCCTAACCCTTCTAATGAAATGCTGTTAAAATCTTCCAACTGGCGATTTTCACTAATTATGTTGTTGGACGGAATAAGGCAACTCGATCCGTCATCACTATCACAACCTGACTGAACCACTAGTGCAAACAGTAATATTGCCAAGTTTTTGAAGATGGTTTTTCTCATATACCAATATAGCAGATACCCCGGATATTTTCAATGAATCACATCCGGCGTTCCTATTGCCTAATCATTCCCCTGCTTTGGAACCACCTGCTTAACACCAAAAACAACAGCCCGCAACTCAGCCAGGCGGGGAGTGTTACGAATGACAGGAAGATATCCTGTGACCAGGAGATGTAGTAGAAAATAATGAAACTCAATCCCCAGGCCAGCAATACCGCCATATTCACCTTGATACCGGAGGTTTCGGCATAGTTGGGAGTGATCCCTGCCCTTCGGGCAAAGAAGTGCTCAAACACAATAACAGCGCCTACCGGGGCCAGAATAAAACCGTATAAGGCTACGAAGCCCAGTAGTTTCATGGCTATGGCAGGAAATAATCCCGCAATAGTGGCGATGGCACCTGCCAGTATGGTCACCCAGAAAGTGGAAGCTTTGGGAATAATGGCCTGAAAGGCCAGACCGGCGCGGTAAATGGTGGGGTTTGCGGTAGTCCAGCCAGCGATAACCACTGCCAGTATACCGAAGATACCGATGGCATTATAAGCCAGGGGACCAGGAGCCACCGGCGGTGCTTCGTTATTGGCCAGGAATCCCTGGGCTTCCGGCGATTGCAAATAGACGGCATACAACAAAGCGGCTGCGATCCAGGCCACATAATGGCCAATGTACATCCCGGCGGCAGTAGTCCAGGCGGATTGTGGCCTTTTGGCATACCTGAAAACAGTGAGGTCGGACATGCCGATATGCATGGCGGCATTGGCGAACCACGACCACAACACCACGTGCCAGAAGGTGTATTTTATCTGACCCGGAAAGGGGTCTGATCCTTCGCCCCACAGCGCCCAGAATTCAGAGAAATTGGAAACGCCCAGCTGACCTAATGACACAAAGCCACAGGCCAGAAAGCCCAAAATGATCAGGGGAGACATCCAGTTAGCAGCTTTTGACACTGAATTGTAACCTCTGGCGGCAATTATGGCAATCAATGCCCCCAAAACCAGCACAATTACTACCCAGGTGGCACTGTTGGGCAGGGTATCGGTTAGTTTTGGCATTTGCATATCAAAAGGAATACCCACTGCGGTGGCGGAAACTGTGATCATAGCTCCCGCCAGAAAACAGAAAAGCACCCCGTTGGCCAGGTTGTAAAAGGTTACCAGGTTCTTACCACATATTTTTTCCAGTTGATAGTATAGGGTAAGGCGATGCTTTACGGCGATTTCTGCTGTCAGATATCGCCAGCTCAATACTGCCATCAAATTGCCTAGCAACAGACCGATGATCAGGTCGAAAGCGCTCACCCCGGCAGTCAGAAAAAGTGGCCCAATCATAAACTCCGTCCCGGCCGCATGTTCTCCCGCATACATGCCCAGAAAGCTTTTCCAGTTTTTTAGATTTTCTTTGGGCACTGGTTGCCGTTCAAATTCCTGGGTCTGAGTGGTAGGGTGTTCTGTTGACATAGTTTGGATGCTTATACCATGGTTAGACCGGCTTTTTCATTGCATATTTCTTTTTTAGAAATTTCTTGTTCAGTTCGGGCTTACTGGTGACAATAGCGGCCCCTAAAGCGGATCCCAATGGCGATTTGGTAGTTCTCAATTTATAACCTTGAAAATGGTGTGCCAGCATTTGCACGAACAGATCGTTGTCGGCAAAACCACCATCAATATAGATTTTTTTTATGGGAGTGCCACCCATAGCTCTCCTGATACATTGCACCTGTAGTTCCACCAGTTCCCACACCAATTGATGCAAAGCCTGCTCGAAGGTTTTGAAAGTGGAGAAATCTGTGCTTTCGGGCGCTGCCCGCTGCTGGTCTATATGCTCGAATCTGAACTTTAATGCCGGGTCTGACTTCAGTTTGTTGAAAAATTCCCGGTCAAATACCACATCGCGGTGATAGCCATAGGTTTTATTGAAATGCTGATGAAGGTTTATTACCTGGGTGCGGTATTCATGACCCAGGAACAACCGGCAGGCCCTTACCGGCTGCCCGTGAATTCTGAGATAATTGAGACAATCATGTTCAAGGTCATCGTCGGATAGCTGGTCCTTGCTGAATCCATTAAGGGCAATACTCCAGGTTCCGGTGGAAACCAGCAGAAAGGGTTTTTGGTCCGCTCTTATGTAGGGCAGTAACGCTGCAGAGCTGTCGTGAATCCCAACACCCACCTTTATTTGCCTGGACTGGAATTTCCTAAGTACTGAGGCATCGGTGTTGACCAGCGGTGGCAGTATGTCATTGATCGATTCACGGTACACCCATTCGTGGTAGTCTTGCTTCTCAAAGTTCCAGAGTGTGGTGTGACACCCAATACTGGTGTAATCGCTGATCGGGTTGCCGGTAAACAAATAGCTCAGGTACTGCGGCAGGTGTAATGACCATTTGACTTTTTCAAAGATTTCCGGTTTGCGGTGCTTCAAACAGTAAAGCTGTAAACCCGAATTCAAAAAGCCCAGATCCGGGGACGCGGTTTCCCGGCACAATTTGGAGGTCCCTCCATACTTTTGATAAAATGAGTCAAACAGGTCTCTGGGAGCCGGCTTAAGATAGTCATATAGTGGTGCAACCGGTTTGCCATCTGCCCCGATATGTACAAAACTGGCACCATAGGCTGAGAAGTTAAGGGCCTGTATTTTGAATTTGCTTTTGGAACATACCTGGTTGAATATTTTCTTCATCCATGCTTCGATGGCCTCTAGGTCTTCGCATGGGTCTCCGTCATCATCTTCTACCGGATCGAAACGAATGTATTCCTTGAATACCTCCTGGTAGTTCTTGTCGAAAAGGAAAAACTTCTTGTTGGTTTTACCAATATCGAAGACCGCGGTGACCTTCATTATAAACCGGTAGCCACGGTTTTCAGCCCTCTTTCTGCTATCAGCTTCTCCCGAACACCCGCCTTCCGATAAGCGCCTATAGGGTCGATGGCCCCGCCGGCACGTTTACGGGCCTCTCTTAACAATGGGCGCAGGTCGCTTCGATAGGAATTTTGCAGGATCTCCTGGGCCTGGGTGACATCGTTGGCATTTCGCGCCTGCTCCAGGGCGTCACGGTCAACCGTCAGCGCCTGGGCATAGGCCAGCGTGATGGCCTCAAGACTTTGCATCAGATCTTCCATGGGATCCTTGAGGTTGTGACTGGCATCAATCATCCAGGCAGGAGCCGGATTGTTTTCAGGTATGTTCACCAGCTCGTTGAATATCAGGAATAACTGGTAGGGTTTGATGGCACCTACCGTAAGGTCATCATCGCCATACTTGCTGTCATTAAAATGAAATCCCCCCAATTTGCCCCGCCAGAGCAGGGTGGCCACGATTTGCTCAATGTTGGTATTGGGAAGGTGATGGCCCAGGTCCACCAGACAGTAAGCATTCTCCCCGCATTCGTTAGCCAGTAGGTGAGAAGTACCCCAGTCCTGGATCACAGTACTGTAGAAACTCGGCTCGTAGGGCTTGTACTCAATAAACAATTTCCAATCCGGAGGCATATACCGGTAGATTTCCTGTAAACTGTCCAGGGTGCGGGCCAGTGCTTCCCGGAAATTTAACTGGCCTGGAAACGACGAACCATCCGCCAGCCAAACGGTAAGACTTTTGGACCCCAGCGAAACGCCAATATCAATAACCTGTTTGTTGTGATCCACCGCCTGTTCCCTGACATTGCGATCGGTATGGCAAAGAGAACCAAACTTGTAACTGTGCTGCTGGTGCTCCGGTTGGTCCTGAAAGGTATTGGAATTCATGGCATCGAATATCAGGCCCTCATCCGCCGCCAGTTTCCGGATTACCTCAGGATCGCCGGGGACATCCCAGGGAATGTGCAGTGAAATAGCCCCTGCCGATTGGGTTAATGCATGAATAATACCCACATCCCGGATCTTTTCTTCCAGGTTGGCGGGCTCTCCTCCGTATGAAAAGCGCCCGAAGCGTGTGCCTCCGGCCCCCAGTGCCCAGCTGGGTATGGCCACCTGGAACTGCTGGAGTTTATTGATCAACGCCTCGGTATTGATGCCTTTTTGTTGGAATTGTTCCTGAAGAAATTCGAATTGTTGATGGTGCCGGGATTCACTGCTGTGATTCAATTCCCGTACCAGTTCCGTATTTATTCTCATAATCGTAATTCGTAATTTCTAATTTACCTTGGAAACGCCACTGCCATACCTCCATCCACGTTAATCATGTTTCCGGTAGTTTTGTCCAGCACGGCCACTGCTGCAAAAACTCCGTTGGCAATATCTTCCGGCAATATAATCTTGTGGAGCAGGTTCCTGCGGGCATAGAATTCCGGTAGCTCTTCCACCGTGATATTGTTGACCTTAGCTCTTTCTTCCGCCCATTTACCTTCCCAGATCCTGCTGCCCACAATCACGCCATCGGGGTTGACGGTATTGACCCGGATCTGATCGGCTGCTAATTCTGCCGCCAGCAAGCGGGTCATGTGTTGTTGGGCTGCTTTTGCCGTGCCATAAGCTACATTGTTGGGTCCGGCCACCAGTCCATTTTTTGAAGCGATATTCACAATATTGCCGCCTATTCCCTGACTACTCATAACCTCTGCACCTTTACGCGCCATGAGGAATTGCCCTTTGACCATCACATCCTGTAACAGGTCCCAGTCGTCGAGGGTGTGCTGGGAAAGCGGTTTGGAAATAGCTAAGCCCGCGCAGTGGACCACCATGTCAACTCCGCCAAATTCCAGACAGGCCGTTTTAAAGGCCTGATCTACAGAAGCCTCAGAGGAGACATCGCATACAGCATAGGCAGATACATCCGTCTTGTAGCTGCTATTGGCTTCTTTTAACAGGTTCTCTGAGATATCCGTCAGTACCACATTGGCACCTTCAGAAGACAGCTTATCGGCTATTGCCTTACCAATACCACCGGCTGCTCCGGTGATAACGGCAATTCGTCTCGATAAGGGTTTCTCCGGAGGCATGCGTTGTAACTTGGCTTCTTCCAGTAACCAGTATTCTATATTAAAGGCTTCCTGGTGGTCCAGCGCTACGTATTCCGAAATGGCTTCTGCTCCCCGCATCACATTAATAGCATTGATGTAGAACTCGCTGGCAACCCTGGCGGTTTGTTTGTTCTTGGCATAGGTAAACATGCCAACCCCCGGATAGAGTATTACCACCGGGTTTGCGTCCCTGACAGCGGGGCTATCCGGGTGCTTGTGTTTTTCGTAGTATTGCCGGTAGTCTTCCCGGTATTGTTCAAACGCCGGAGTCAGTTGTTCTCTGACCTTTTTAGGATCGCCCAGATCGGCATCCGGGGCTAATTCCAGTACCAGGGGCTTGATCTTGGTCCTAAGAAAGTGGTCGGGGCAACTGGTGCCCAGGGGCGCCAGTTTGTTGAGGTCATTGGAGTTGATAAAATCGAGCACCACCTGGTCATCTCTAAAATGACCAATCATGCGATTTTGTTGAGAGGTCAACCCCCTAAGTACCGGGGCCACCAGCGCTGCCTGCTCTTTTCTATCCGACTCGCTCAAGCTTTCCAAAGCCGCTCCTCCAAACACCGGCCGGTCTTTCCCCAATCGTTCTTCTATGTATAGTGAGGCTTCCTCGATGACTTCCAGGCTGTTCATATAGCATTCATAGGAAGTATCGCCCCAGGTAAACAAGCCGTGACCACCCAAAATAATACCCCTGATGCCCGGGTTATCTTTCTGACAATTCTCTATCTGGATTCCCAGGTCAAACCCCGGTCGTTGCCAGGGAACCCAGCCCATTTTATCCCCCCATATTTCACGGGCGATCTCCTGTCCGTTCTTACAGGCGGCAATTGCGATCAGGGCATCCGGATGCAGATGGTCAATATGT
>JAUIKU010000015.1 GCA_030430675.1 Bacteroidia bacterium
ATATTTCTATGCTGGCGGCGGTGTCGGATTTTTTTCACGACAGATCGGCCCCTGAAGTCCCCCTATTGGATTATTTCTCGGAAGCGGAATTTGAACAACTGCATATCTACTCGTCACACAGCGATATACTCAATCAGGCAGGCAATAAAATCAACCCCGCCTACTACCAAAAATTCGGCCAAAAACTGGCAAATCGGGCAGGAAAATACCATATGGGGCTGTACGCCTATCAGAAATTCCCACTCAGTGACTCGCTGGTAGCAGTAATATGCCGGGTGCCCAGCACTTATGATGAAAGTTCAGTTAAGCTCTATATCTGGAATGAAAATACTGCTTCCATTATAGGCGAAAAGCGGCTGGCTGAGAATGTTTGGAATGAACACTGGATTTTGGTGGAAGACAGCTGGATCACCAGAGACCAGGCACAGGGGAATATTTCCATTATTACCCGGAAAAAAGAAGCACGCATGGAAAATGGTGAGAGACTGGAAACAGACAGTCTTTACCAATGGCATTGGACCGGGTCGGGCTTTGAGCCCAGACCGGCTCACAAACTGGCTATCGGTGATTTTCCTTTGAAGGACTGGGAATCGTACCAGGAGCCAAAGGCACCCACAGAGATCACCATTATCGACGAGGAACATGTATGGCTTCCCCTGGAAACCGGGGACCTTACCTGGGAAAACATAATAATGGAGCTCCCCAAACCCTACTCCATTGAAAAAGAACCCATTCCCAACCAGTTCACTGTCAATCAAATCGATACCCTTATTACTATTAGCAGGCCTAACCTGAGGTTGAAATTTTACCAGGCACCGGATAATATTCTATTGATTGACGGTACGATGACCGATGGATCCATACAGTTAAAAAGAGGGGTTAAAGTAGGGATATCCAAGGTTGATTTCATCGGCAATTTCCAAAAGCTATCTGCACAACAAAATGTTCCTAACCTGGTTAAGGTACGCAGTAAATCCGCCGACAGGATAATTACCTATTCATTCCAGGGGGATACCCTGGCTCGTATCGAGATCACCAACTTCATTCATTAACTTTCAGCCTCGCTTGCAAGCTCACCGATATAGGAGTATTTTAGCCAGACACTTACCTATATCCGATGCAAAAAACTTACCACTGGGGCATCCTGGCTCCAGGCAAAATAGCCCATAAGTTCGCTTCAGGACTGCAATTCGTACCTGGGGCCAAGATACAAGCGGTGGGATCCAGGAGCCTGGAACGCGCCGAATCATTTGCCGCAACATATGATATCCCCAAAAGCTACGGATCATACCAGGAGCTGGCGGAAGATCCCGATTTAGACGTTATCTATATTGCCACCCCTCATTCATTTCATATGGAGAATACCTTGATTTGCTTAAACCGGGGCAAAGCGGTTTTGTGTGAAAAACCCCTGGCTATAAACAGCGGCCAGGTGGAGGCCATGATCAATGCCTCCCGGCAAAACCAAACTTTTCTAATGGAAGCCTTATGGTCCAGATTTATACCTCATATTATTAAAACCAAAGACCTGATGGATGCAGGGGTCATAGGTCAGGTATCTCACCTGGAAGTGGATTTTGGATTTAAGGCACGCTACGATCCCGATTCCAGGTTATTTGCCCCTCATCTTGGTGGCGGCGCTTTGCTGGATATTGGAATCTACCCTTTGTTTTTCGCATTACATCTGTTTGGAGCGCCCGACAAAATCGATGCAGAAGCAAAGTTAGCAGCTACCGGAGTGGATGAAAGTTGCCGGGTTAAGCTTACTTTCTCCGGCAACAGGACCGCCAATTTGTGGTTCACCCTGACCGAAGATACACCGGTGGAAGCTAAATTGACCGGGTCTGCCGGGCAAATATTGTTGCCCAACCGGTGGTATCAACCGGTAAATATAACCACCACCAAAGACGATAAACCAGAAGAAATCGCATTTGATTTTGTCGGCAATGGCTACAATTACCAGGCAGTAGAAGTACAAAAATGCCTGGAGGCTGGAAAAATTGAAAGTGCCGTATGGAGTCACCATAATAGTTTAGCACTAATGCAGGTTATGGATGAAATCCGGCAACAGTGCGGAATATCCTATCCTTCAGAGAAAGCAGGTATTTGAATTTTCACCAAAACACTCCGGACCATGAATTACACTGAACTGAACAAGCAATCCTCCAGGGAAATAATGCCCGGTTTCCATGGAAAATTTGTGCACTCCGATAACATGACCTTTGTACACTGGAAGATCGATGCCGGAGCTGCTTTACCGGAACACGCCCACCTGCACGAGCAAGTAGTAAATGTAATTGAAGGAGAGTTTGAGCTCATTGTAGACGGTGAATCACGGACCCTAAAACCCCGACAGGTAGCCTGCATCCCAGGTCATGCCAAACACAGTGGAAGAGCCCTTACCGACTGCTATATAGTTGATGTATTTTATCCCGTACGCGAGGACTATCGCTAACTGTCCTAACTCAAAACATTATATTTTTTGAAGAACTCCTTGCTTGAACAACTTATCACTGCCATTGGGAAGGGACAGGTACTGACCGGTCATTCCGTAAAAGAACGATACCACCACATTTGGAAAATGGACCAGCCCTTAAATGCACTGGCAGTAGCATTACCACGGTCCACAGAGGAAGTCTCAAAAATCCTGAAGATATGCCATAAAGTCCTCCAAACGGTGGTAGTGCACGGTGGTTTGACCAACCTGGTAGGTGGAACTGAAACCGATGAGCACAACCTGGTGATCTCACTGGAAAAGATGAACCGGATTGAGGAGGTGGATACTCAAAGCCGCACTATTACCGTTGAGGCGGGTGTTATCCTGGAAAATATTCAATCCGCTGCCAAAGAAGCAGGTTTGTTGTTTCCACTTAATTTCGGCGCCAAAGGATCGGCACAAATGGGAGGTATCATAGCCACCAATGCCGGTGGGCTACAGGTAATGCGCTATGGCATGACCCGGCAAC
Organism: Bacteroidia bacterium; assembly: GCA_030430675.1. Lineage (GTDB taxonomy): Bacteria > Bacteroidota > Bacteroidia > Cytophagales > Cyclobacteriaceae > SZUA-3. The sequence continues at coordinate 2,967 of JAUIKU010000015.1, forward strand.
TGGTAGTGGGGCTGGAAGCGGTAATGGCAGATGGTACAGTTATTTCTTCCATGAAGAAACTAATCAAAGACAATTCCGGGTATGATCTAAAGCAATTGTTCGTAGGTTCCGAGGGTACTTTGGGTATTGTCACCTGTGCGGTACTGAGATTAGTGGAAAAACCCAACAGCAGGGTCAGCGCACTGGCGGCACTTTCCAGCTACTCTCAGGTGGTGTCTCTGTTAAAGTTCATGGACCGGGGACTGGCCGGTAACCTCACCAGCTTTGAACTAATGTGGCCCCAAACCTATAAAGCACTTACCTCACCGCCAGCCACAGTATCCCCACCTCTGCCCTACCATCACAATTTTTACGTATTACTCGACAGCATGGGTAGTGACCCGAAATCTGACTCGGAGCGCTTTCACAACCTATTAGAACAGGCGTTGAATGAGGAAATTATAGAAGATGCGGTGCCCGCTACCAGTGAGTCGGATATCATTCGCTTCTGGACTATCCGCGAAGATGTTGACCCCATGGTCAGTAAGTGCAGGAACACCCAGCAATTCGATATCAGTCTTCCCATCCCCCTGATCGGCAAGATTATTGAAGATATTGTTAATGATTTGAGACAGGTCCCTGATGTTGAAGAGGTCTTTGCTTTTGGACACGTAGCGGACGGCAATATTCATCTGGTAATTGGCAAAAGCAGCCAAAGTACTGAACTGATCAATAAGATTAATGACCTGGTATATGGACCGTTGAAAGCTGTGGGCGGCTCGATCTCTGCAGAACACGGTATAGGAGTCCACAAGAAAAATTATTTGTCCATCAGCAGAAGCGACCAGGAAATTCAACTCATGAAAATTATTAAACAGGCAATGGATCCAAAAAACATCTTAAACCCCGGTAAAATATTATAGTCATGAAATACTGGTCTCTCATTCTCTTCCTGTTTATAGCACCTGTCGCGGCGGCACAACAAAACTTAAACAATCAACGTGTCGATGGATACCAGGGAATATGGTTTACCCTGGGACAGTTCGACTCGACCTACGGAGATAAATATTCCGGCGGACTAGGCACCTATACTGCCAAACACCGTCCATTGGCAGTCTATTCCAAAGAAGCCGACAAAACATTTTTTGTCTATGGTGGCACCACCGATCCCGGAGAAAAACACTTGCTGTGCATGATCTCATACTATGACCATAAAACCGGGCAGGTCCCCAAACCCGTGGTAGTTTATGACAAAATGGGAGTAGATGACCCACATGATAATCCCAGCCTCATGATAGACAACGAGGGCTATTTATGGGTGTTTGTAAGCGGAAGGGGAAGGAGAAGACCCGGGTTCAAATATAAAAGTACGACTCCCCTGAGCATCGAATCTTTTGAAAAGATTACCGAAGAAGAAATGACTTATCCGCAACCGCACTACCATGAGGGCAGTGGTTATTTTAATTTTTTTACCAAATATACCGGGGTAAGGGAGTTGTACTTCGAAACCAGCCCCGATGGGCATTCCTGGAAAGAAGATGTAAAACTGGCGGGGATCATAGAACAGGGAGCTACCAAAAGCGGGCACTATCAGGTAAGTGGTCAGTGGGGTAACTTATTATGCACTTTTTTTAGCAGACACCCTGATGGCAATGTAGATAAGCGAACGGATTTGTACTATGTACAAACCAAAGATCATGGGATGACCTGGACCACCGTCCAGGGAGAAGAATTGTCTCTGCCCTTAACGGAAGTGGCTTCCAAGGCCCGGATTATCGATTATGCTTCCTGGGGAAACAATGTTTACCTGAAAGATCTGAATTTCGACAAAGACGGAAACCCGGTATGCCTTTACCTTACCAGCAAGGGCCATGCCCCCGGGCCTGACCATGGTCCCAGGGAATGGAAAATCACTCGTTTTGATGGCAACACCTGGAAAACCAGTACACTTTTTCAGTCAGATCACAACTATGACATGGGCAGTCTATATATTGATGGCCTGCACTGGCAGGTGATCGCGCCATCAATTGCCGGACCGCAACCCTACTATGCAGGGGGAGAAATGACCGTCCGGGAAAGCCGGGACGGAGGAGTTACCTGGAATCAAGAGCGGCAATTAACCAAAAACAGCACCATGAATCACAACTATGCCCGCAGGCCTTTGTACGCGGCCGATCCCTTTTATTGTTTTTGGGCGGACGGAGATCCTGCTACATTCTCCAAATCATATTTATATTTCTCGGACAAATCAGGCAATGTGTATCAATTGCCCTATGAAATGTCCACCGAGACAGCGAAACCGATGTTGATGCGATGAGCTTTGAGCTTTGGGCATCCGTCCGGAGCCTGGTGGCTTCGAGTACTCCGGTTCGGCAAACTATTTTAGTGCCTCCCAAAGTATCTCTACCGGGTGCAGGGCTTTCTTACCGGTACCATCTTTGATCTGATGTCTGCAACTGGTTCCCGGAGCTGCCACCATTACCTGGTGATCGAGGTCTCTGACCGTTGGGAATAACACCAGCTCCCCTATTTGCATGGAGAGCTCATAGTGCTCTTTCTCATATCCAAAAGATCCTGCCATCCCGCAGCACCCGGAAGGGATAAGCTGTACCGTATAGTTTTGGGGCAATGAGAGTATTCTTTTGGTGGGTACAACGGAGGAAATGGCTTTTTGATGGCAATGCCCGTGTAGTTTTATCAGGCGTTCTTCGTCTTTGAACAGGTCGCTGGTCAAATTACCCTTATCTATCTCACCGGCCAGAAATTCCTCTATGGTGAAGGTGTTTGACGCTATCTTCTGTGCTTCCTGTTTCAAAGAATCCGGCATCAGTGACAGGTACTCATCTCTAAAAGATAAAATTGCGGACGGTTCAATACCTACCAACGGTGTATTCTCATCTACCTTTCCGCTTAACAATTCTACGTTCTGAATGGCAATTTCTCTGGCCTTTTTAAGCATACCTTTTGAAAGCAGGCTTCGGCCACTTTCCAGGTGTCTGGGGATCTCAACCTGATACCCTAATTTCCGCAGCAGTTTAACGGTAGTGATACCGATGTCCGTATCGTTGTAGTTGGTAAACTCATCGCAAAAGAGTAGTACTTTTCTGCCACTGGAGGCACTGGACTGCTGTTGATGGAACCACTTTTCCAGGGTAGTCCGGTGAAGCTTGGGTAGCGACCGGTCGACAGCAAAGCCAGCCAGTTGTTTAAAAAGTCCTGCAGTGAGTTTGTTGGATACCACAAAATTGTACAAGCCCGGCAGATGCGAAGCCAGTTTATTTGCTTTATCAAAACCCGCGATTAACCTGGTGCGAAAGGGAATTCCTTCCGTGAGATACCGTTGTTGCAGGAATTCTGCTTTTAATTTGGCCACATCCACATTAGAGGGACATTCGGCTTTGCATCCTTTACAGGAGAGACAAAGATCCATCACCTCCTTTATTTCCTGTCTGGCAAAGGGATTGGCATCATCAGACCTGGTAAGTACCTCGCGAAGTATATTGGCCCTGGCACGGGTGGTATCTTTTTCATTCCTGGTAGCCATATAACTGGGACACATGGTCCCTCCACTTAAGAAAGTTTTACGGCAGTCACCGGAACCATTGCATTGCTCTGCTGCCTGGACAATACCCTTATAAGGTTTGAAATCAAATACCGTGTCGAAAGTCGGGGTAATCCGATCCGCTTCATACCTGAGGTTTTCATCCATAGGGGGCGCATTCACAATTTTACCGGGATTGAAAATATTGTGTGGGTCCCAGGTTTCCTTTACCAGTTGCAGCAAACGGTAATTATGCTCCCCCACCATTTGCGGAATAAATTCTGCTCTTAATCTGCCGTCTCCGTGTTCACCACTTAATGATCCCCGATATTTTTTTACCAGGTGAGCTATCTCTTCTGCAATTACCCGGAACATCTTTTGCCCCTGTGATGTCTTCAGATTGAGGATAGGTCGCAGATGCAATTCACCGGTGCCCGCATGGGCATAGTGGACCGAATACAATCCGTGTTTTTTCAGTATCTGGTTGAATTCTTCGATATACTGGGGCAATTCTGCAACGTCTACCGCGGTATCTTCTATTACCGGGGCCGCTTTAGCTTCTCCCGGTATATTGGCCAGCAGTCCCAGGCCCGCCTTTCTCAGCTGCCATACTTTAGGCATGTCCTCTCCGGTGATAACCGGGTAATGATAGCCCAGTCCCTCACTTTTTAATTCAGCGATCATGGCTTCCGCCTTTTCCTTCCATGCTTCCTGCGTGCCGGTACGGAACTCTGCTACAATAATGGCCTTTGGTTCCCCTTCTACGAAAAACCTGTTCTTACTTTGTTCAATATTTTCTTTGGTGCATTCCAATATATAATGATCCATCATTTCACAGGCGGTTGGCTGATATTTCAAAGCCACCAGGTTGCCTAACAGGCTTTGGTGAATGGAATCAAAATGAATGCACACCAGGCATCCTTCCGAAGGCGGAATCGGTACCAGTTGTAATTTTGCCTCAGTTACCAGGGCCAATGTACCTTCCGAGCCAGCCAGCAATTTACACATGTTAAAGGGCTCACCCGCCTGATTGAATGGATGTAAATCGAGTAGCATATCCAGTGCATAACCGGTGTTCCTGCGTGGAATGGCAGGTTTGGGAAAACCACGTCGGATCTCCTCAACATTCTTTTTATCGGATAGCAAAGATTTGATGGTACTGTAAATGGATGCTTCCAGGTCACTGACTGTTTCTGCAGCCCTGGACTTGGCCACCAGTTCAAGATCTGTCAAAGGTCCGAAAGTAGTCACCTTGCCATCGCTCAGGATGGCCCGTACCTCCATTAGATGTTCCCTGGTACTGCCATAGACAATTGAATTGGCGCCACATGAGTTGTTCCCAATCATCCCCCCTATCATGGCCCGGTTGGCGGTGGCAGTTTCAGGCCCAAACATCAAACCGAATTTGGCCAGGTGCTTATTCAAATCGTCCCGTACAATACCTGGCTGTACCCGTACCCAGTTTTCATCAGGGTTAACTTCCAAAACCTGATTGAAATGGGTACTCATATCCACCACCACACCATTGCCCACAACCTGTCCCGCCAGACTGGTCCCGGCAGTCCTGGGTATTAATGGTATCTTATTTTCACCGGCAAACTGAACCAGTTTCACCAGGTCATGCTCATTTTTAGGCACCGCTACAGCCAGGGGCATTTCCCGGTAGGCAGATGCATCGGTGGCATAAAGGATACGGGTGGCCTGATCCGTATGGATCGACCCCTCCAATGCCCGGGACAGCTTTTCAATTAATTCCTGATCCATCATATTTCAGCACACCAAATTAAATATAATTTATCAGTAAGAAGCGCATTTGATCACCAGAACCTCATTCGAGGTATTTATTATACCATTTCTGGAATACCATCAGTCCCCAAATGCGGGCTGGGCTATCACCGGGATCGCGGCTGTGTAACCGGTTGATCAGTGCACCAACAGCATCCATATCGAAAATGCCCTGATCCTGTATTCTTTCTTTGCTCAACAATTCGTTCCTAATCACACCATCCAGTTCTTTTCGCATCCAGCCTAATAGCGGCACCTCAAAACCCTGCTTGCGGCGATTGTAAAGTGCATCGGGCAATGTACTCCTAAAAGTATCCTGAAGTAATCTCTTGCGCATCTTCCCCTGTATCTTGGAACTGAGAGGTAGTTTACTGGCAAATTCCACCAACTTATGATCCAGAAAAGGCACCCTTACTTCCAGTCCATGGGCCATGCTCATCATATCCACTTTCGTGAGCATATCGTTTGGTAGAACCAGCCTCAAATCGGTGTACAGCATATCATTTAAGTCAGGAGTAGTCCCCAGGTTTTTGAGAAAAATCTGTCGTCGACGCTCCACTTCTGCCTGGCTCATGTCGTGAGTAATACCGCTATTTAAAAGCTCCAGCGCTTCAGCGCGGGATGCGATGCCGGCCCAGTACCAGTATCTCTCGGAATCGGAAAGCTTTAAGCCCTGCGCCAACCGGTGCAGCTGGCGGAATTTATTGGTCAAGGTATTGTTTCGAGATTTGGGTAAGTATCCGGTAACTCCGGCCAGGCTCTTGATCAACGAATTGGAAAGACGCCCTTCCAGAGATCTTTTGAGCGCCAGATGCTTGTGATAACCTCCGAATAACTCATCTGCTCCATCACCTGAAAGCGCCACCTTTACCGACTGCCGGGTGAGTTTGCTCAATACATAAACCGGCAGTGCCGAACTATCCGCAAAGGGTTCATCCAGGTGTTCCCAGACATCAAACAGGCTTTGATGCAAATCTAGAGTACTCAATTCAAATACGGTGTGCCTGGTACCCAGCTTATCCGCCACCATACGAGCATACTCCGTTTCATCGAAGTAGGGTTGGTCCCTGTAGCCAATAGAAAATGTGTTCAGGTCAGGATCATGACGGCTGGCCAGTGCGGTTACGATAGAACTGTCAATACCGCCGCTGAGAAATGTCCCTAACGGAACATCCGCCACCATTCTGCTTACTACCGACTGCTCCATCAAACCAAACAACTCTTTTTGTTGCTGTTCATAGGAAAGCGGAGGTTTGGTCGCATTCTCAGGTTGTGGAAGGTTATAATAAGTCTGTGGTGCTATCCGGGGAGCGCTTACTTTGAGAAAGGTTCCCGGTGGCAATTTCCTGATCCCCTCCAGCATGGTATGCGGTGCCGGGACATAGTTCAACTCCAGGTACAGGTTCAGGGACTGGTAATCCAGGTTCCTGGGAATATTATAAGCCAGTAAGGACCTCATTTCGGAACCAAACACAAACTTATCCTGGTCGATGTAATACAACAGCGGATTGATCCCAAACCGGTCCCTTGCCAGGAACAACTCATTTTTTTCTAAGTCAAAAATGGCCAGTGCAAAACAGCCATTGAGCTTTTGCAAACATGCCTCTCCCTCCTGGATAAACAGGTTGAGCAGTACTTCTGTATCGGAATCCGATTTGAATATGGCTCCCTGATTGATCAGGGAATGTCGCAATCCCTGATAATTATATATTTCGCCGTTGTAAACGATTTGGTAGCGACCGCTTTGGTCAGCCATGGGCTGATGACCGTTGGGGGTGGGATCTATTACAGAAAGACGCCGATGACCCAGTCCAACCCACTCCGACACGAAATTATTCTGGTAATCAGGACCCCGGTGCTTTAACTGGGAGGTGGCATTGGCCAGGTGAATCATGTGCATCCGCCCGATTTCATTAAAAGCCATTATCCCGGTAATCCCACACATGATTCTTAATTAGAGAGCGCTAAAATAGTATATGTGCCTTTAAATTGTACAAATCGTTTTATATTTGAAATGACCTGACATTTTTTTCGTTACAGCAAAAAACAACCCGTGTCCAGATTTTTTTATTTTGCTTTAGCGGTACTGATTTTTAGTTGTACCACCTCGAAGAACAGGAATACGCTCGATCCCAAAATAGAGACTGCTATTTCCGCTGCACGATCCTATACCGGGACTCCCTATCGTTATGGGGGGACCAGTAAACGGGGAATGGACTGCAGTGGGCTGTTGTGTGTCTCTTATCGAAGTGCCGGTTTGAGCCTGCCGCGAACCTCTTCCGAACAAAGCAAGTTTGGGAAGCCGGTTAAAATCAATGAGCTCAAACCGGGAGATTTAGTGTTCTTTTCCAAGAAAAAGGGTAGAAGGAAGATCACCCATGTGGGTATGGTTACCGATGTAAAAAAGAAAAACGAGATAAGGTTTATTCACAGTTCCACCAAATTAGGGGTAGTGGAAAATAATCTTATGTCCAATTATTACCGGGGAATATTTGTTAAGGCACGCCGCCCGTTTTAAAATATTCAGGAAACATATATATTTGCAATCCCAAGTCCGGATCACCTGTTGTTGAAGGACAAGGGAGTTGAGAATTGAGCGAGTGTTCACACACTCACACCCAAACTCAACTCATACTCAATCCGGGGCATTAGCTCAGCTGGCTAGAGCGCTACGCTGGCAGCGTAGAGGTCATCAGTTCGACTCTGATATGCTCCACAAGACAGCGTGAGAATCGGGATAAAAATCCGAAAGTCTCACGCTGTCTTTATTTTATAGCTATGGAAGGTGCATAAAATCGAAGATCAACCGGACCCTGGATTTTGATTTTAGTAACTGTTAAATGTATATTGACAGTTGACTTAAAGAAATCACCACCGATCATGAAACCCTCCAGAAATTCCTATTCCAGAAGAAAGTTTGTCAAGGCCTCTGCCGCTTCAGTTGCGGCATTTTCCATTGTGCCCCGGCACGTATTGGGTGGAATAGGCTTTACCGCACCCAGTGACACCCTGATCATAGCAGGTATAGGAGTGGGTGGCAAGGGCAAGTCAGATTTAACCGAATGTGCAAAAAGCCCAAATGCCAAGATAGCTTATTTATGCGATGTGGATGATCGTATGGCAGTTGACTCAAAAGCCAATTTCCCCGATGCCAAGTACTACAAGGATTTTAGAAAAATGCTGGATGAAGTGGGTAAAGACATTGATGCGGTGACGGTGTCAACCCCTGACCATACCCATGCAGTGGCTACCCTGGCCGCCATTCAGATGGGAAAACACGTTTACGTGCAGAAACCCCTCACCCATAGCATTAAAGAAGCCAGAATGCTTACTGAAGCGGCCAGAAACCACAAAGTGGTTAGCCAAATGGGTAATCAGTGGGCTTCTGCCGAACCGGTTCGTCGCACCCAGGAACTGATCGATGCCGGACTGATCGGAGAGGTCAACCGGGTCTATGCCTGGACTAACCGGCCCGTTTGGCCGCAGGGTATACCCGCTCCTACTGGTCAACATGAGATCCCAGGGGAGCTTGACTGGGACCTGTGGTTAGGCCCGGCACCGGAGATGAGCTACAATCCAGCCTACGTACCCTTCAACTGGCGCGGTTGGTGGGCGTTTGGTACCGGGGCATTAGGTGATATGGGCTGTCACATAATGGATCCCTTTTTCAGGATCTTACCGGTGGATTACCCCTCTGAAGTGGAATGCAGCACCACCACTGCCTGGGCGGATTTCTTTAAGGTAGCCAATTTCAAAGACAGTTGTCCTGCTTCCGCCATCATCCACCTTAAATTCCCCAGAACGGACGGCAAGGGTGACATTAAACTGACCTGGATGGACGGAGGGCTGCGCCCGGAACGTCCCGAAGAACTGGGAGCCGATGAGGATGCAGGAGACCTGAGCAATGGCATCATCTTCGAAGGAACCAAAGGAAAGATCATCGGGAACTATTCCAGCGACCCTATTTTACTGCCTACATCCAGGAAAGAAGAAGCCGATGCGGTACCAAAAACCCTTAAAAGGGTACCGGAGGGACATTATGTTTCCTGGGTAAACGCCTGTATCAAAGGGTATGACCAGGCGGAAGTAAGTTCTCCGTTTGATTATGCCGGCCCCTTTACCGAAGCAGTATTAATGGGAAATCTGGCCATCAGAGCATATATGCATCAGGAAAAGAACAGTGAAGGACGCACTGTGTTCCCGGGGCGTAAAAAGCTGGTTTGGGATGCCAAGAACATGCGAATTACCAATTACGAATTCGCCAATGAGTTCGTTATGCGCAAATACCGAAGCGGCTGGTCATTGGCTTGAGTTAAGGGACGATGGACGAGGGACGAGGGACGATGGACGAGGGAACAAAACCCAGGAGCCCAAAGCCCAACGCGTCTGCTGGCTGAAACTGCCAACTGTAAACTCAAAACTACACACCTTCACACGCACACCCGAACTCAAACTCAAACTTAATTTGTGCATATCACCTCCGAATATTACATACTGATAATTTACAGATCGCTATATTTTTTGTTCAAAAAATAATGGGAAGTGCCCCCATTCATCAGAGGAGCGTGTAAGGTATCCAACCGAGGGTCGACAGTGTTACTTAATTGTCAATTTTTTATAATTTTTATAAAGAATATTACATTTAGAAATATTTAGGTATATTGGACTGATTTTTATAACTACTCTTTATTTTTTACTAAATGGCCAAGTTAAAGAATATTATCAAGCAGCTCTCCGAGCCAGATTTTGAAGCCATCTACGATTCCCTGATGGAGAATGGCGCTGACAAGTCGGCTTACCTGTTAAAATCCATGCGGGAAAAATCAACCTCGGACAACAAGATCATGTCCGAGTTGGAGGTTAATACCAACGCCTATTATACCCTGCGATCGCGACTCAATCAAAAGATCGAGGAGTATTTGCTTCAGCAGTTGGAAAGTCCCAGAACTGATCTGCTGAAAAAAGTTGCCAATATAAATGAGATCATCTTTACCAAGAAAAAGGCCATAGCCATTGCTACCCTTAAAAAACTGGAAAAGGAATTACTGGATTACGATCTGTCCAACGAGTTGACTATTATTTATAAGTCACTAAAGAAACTCCACATCAATCACCCGGATCATTACAATTATTCACAGTCCTATAACCAGCACGTAGCCTATATGCTGGCGGTAGACAAGGCCGAAGATCTTTTGGGTGAGTATTTTAAAAAATACGGTCAGTATACACTATCAAATAGTGACACCGAAAAGCTGGAATTGACCTTGTTGAACAAGGAGATGAACAATGTGGGTGCGCTCTACAAATCTCATCGCCTGTATGTTTACCAGAGTTGTATGAACATCTTCCATCGTCTGTTTGTGGAGATAGAAGAAGATTCTCTGGACGACGATCTGGAACCGATAGAAGATATCCTGGGGAAAATTCAACGAACATTTGAAGACTATCACCTGGATTCCATCTACCATCATCTTAAAATCGTTTTTGAATTCTTAAAACTGGAGTACTACAATCACTACCGGGTATACCGCAAGGCGGAAAAATACTTCGAGGAAGTGAATGAGGATACCGCATTGTTACTTTCCAATTATAATCTCTATACCTATCCTTCACAGTTTCTCATCACCAAACTGGAGCGACATAAGCGATTGAAACTGGAAGAGGAGATGTACGAGGAAAACGAACGAATTTTCATTGATTTTGAGGTAGACAAGAATGACATCCCTCAGTATGTTACCTATATGGTATACCGGGCACTTTCCTGCTACTATGTGAAAAAATACGATGAAGCGGCCCGGTGGATCAACAATCTCCTGAATGAAGTTAGCCTAAAGCGTTATCCCAATACACAACTGGAAATCAAGGTCATTCTGGCCTTACAGTACTGTCTGTTAAACGACTACGATTTGTTCAATCAATTGATCAATAGTATCCAGAGACAGATAAGAATTATTGGTAAAGAGAATTGTGAACACCTGCTGATCTTTACTAAGATCCTGAAAGTTTCTATCAGTGAGCTCAAAAAGAACAAGGAGGAAAAGATCAGGGCCTTGATCCAGAAGTTCAATATGTTTCAGAAACAGGGTTTCTCACCATCCATGTACATCAAAATGGATGACGAGTTTGCCAGTAAACTGAGCTAGGTTCGTCTGACCTAACTAGGCTTTTAAATTCAACAGATTTTCCTGGGTAAGCGGCTTGTTGAGATAGTCAATTACGTACTCATAATCCTTGGTGCGATTGACATCCTTGGGGTTTATAGAAGAAGTCAGCATGATGATCTTGCACTTTTCCTTGGTCTCATCGGCTAATTTGTCGAACTCTTCCAGGAATTGAAAACCATCCATCAGGGGCATGTCGATATCCAGGAATATCACCTCTGGCAATACATTTACGGACTCGGAGTTCAACTGCTCCAGGTTGCGTAAAAACTCGATAGCGCTGCGAGCACCGGTATGAGAAAAGATGTGCTCAGTAATGCCTGCTGCCTCAATCATTTTCTGGTTGATAAGATTATCTATATCGTTATCATCAATCAGCATTACTGCGTGATATTGCTTTTCTTTATCTGACATACTTCTAAAATTAATGAGCCTAAATTTATATAAATATCCTTTAGAAATGCAAAAAAGTCGTTTTAAAAAAACACCGGCTGATTTCAGGGATAAAGCCCAAAAAAGAAAACCCTATAAGTCGAACTTAATTCCTTGTGCCAAAGGGACTTCACTGCTGAAATTGATGGTATTGGTTTGTCGTCGCATATAGATCTTCCAGGCATCGGACCCTGACTCCCTGCCCCCGCCGGTTTCTTTCTCACCACCAAAGGCTCCTCCGATCTCAGCCCCTGAGGTACCAATATTTACATTGGCGATCCCGCAATCGGAACCCTGGTGCGACAGGAACAGCTCAGATTCCTTCAGGTTATTGGTCATGATAGCGGAAGACAGACCCTGCGGTACACTGTTCTGAATACTGATGGCTTCTTCTATAGTGCGGTATTTAATAAGATAAAGTATTGGCGCAAAAGTTTCGCATTGCACAATTTCATAATCATTTTCCACCAAATAAATAGCGGGTTTAACATAACAACCACTTTGATAGTTCTCTCCTTCCAGGACTCCTCCCGCCACGATCTCCTTACCACCACTTTGCTTTACCTTTTCCAATGCTTCCAGATATTGCGCCACCGCTTGGGTATCTATTAGCGGGCCCATGTGGTTGGACTCATCCAGCGGGTTGCCAATTTTTATTTGCCTATAGGCATTGGCAAGCTTTTCTGAAAACTCCTGGAAGATCTCTTCCTGAACAATGAGCCGCCTGGTGGTGGTACATCGTTGACCGGCGGTGCCTACCGCTCCAAATACCGCACCGGTAAGTGCGGTTTCGAGGTCAGCATCTTTTGATATGATGATGGCATTGTTACCTCCCAGTTCCAGCAGGGCCTTGCCCAACCTGGCCCCTACCGCAGCTCCTACTGATTTGCCCATAGCGGTACTACCGGTGGCTGATACCAGGGGAATGCGCTGGTCCTGACTCATTAACATACCAATTTCACGACCTCCTACCACCAATCCGCTTACCCCTTCCGGGACCTCATTCTCTTTAAATACCTGTGATACTATGTGCTGACAGGCAATAGCCGACAACGGGGTCTTTTCCGAGGGCTTCCAAACGCAGGTATCTCCACAAACCCATGCCAGTGCAGTATTCCAGGACCATACCGCCACCGGGAAATTAAAGGCGGAAATAATCCCAACCACTCCAAGCGGATGATATTGTTCATACATCCGGTGGGCAGGACGCTCCGAATGCATGGTCAGGCCGTACAACTGCCTGGATAGTCCCACCGCAAAATCGCAGATGTCGATCATTTCCTGTACCTCACCCAAACCTTCCTGCAAGGACTTGCCCATTTCATAAGATACCAGCTTTCCCAGGGGCTCTTTGTATTGTCTCAGGCGGTCGCCAAACTGTCTGACCACTTCTCCTCTTCTGGGAGCGGGCCAATTCCTCCACCACCTGAAAGCCTCCCCGGCCTGCTTAACTACCTGTTGGTATTCCTTTTCTGAAGCTGCTATCACCGAAGCGGCCAATACGCCATCAACCGGTGAGGTCGAATCTATTTGGGGTCCCTGGCATTGCAGCCAGTTTTCTCCGGTGCTTGCTCCCTGATTGACAGGCTGAATGCCCAGTTCGCTTAGCAGGTCTTTTATACTGAAGTGGTTCTTGGTAATGCTGCTCATGATTGGTAGTTATTGAGAATGCCTAAAGTTAATAAAACAAAAAAACCCCACGCCATGGCGTGGGGTGTAAACCATATCAAATATGACTACCATCCGATAGCATAATAACGTTGTTCTCCATCCTGATACATCCCTTCAATCAAATTTCCTCCCCTTCTGTTCCTGAGTATCTCCAACACCTGATCAACGTTGTCCACCGGGGTCTTATTAACATGGGTAATTATAAAGCCTGGCTTAATACCTTCATCTTTCCACTTGCCATCACTAATATGAGTGATTTCCACTCCTCCTCTCAGATCCAACTTCTCCAGAACTTTATCATCTACTTTATTAAATACAGCTCCATCAAAACTGTTGGTACTGTCGTAGGTAAGTACACTGGTATCACCTTGCAAATTTCTCAACACCGCATCAGTGGTATACTGCCTTCCATCCCTTTTGTAAGTGACGGTTATTTTATCACCGGGACTATTGCGGGCCACCAATTCCTGCAGTTCCGCAGTGGTATTGACATCTGTGCCATTTATGTTGACAATAATATCACCCTGGTTAAGTCCAGCCTCCTCAGCCGCTGAATTTGCGTTTACTTCCACAATGTAAACACCACCCACTTCAGGTATATCCCTCTCCTCTGCAAAATCGGAGTCAACGTCTCTGATCTGAACACCAAGCAGCGCTCTCTGAACCACTCCGTATTCTTTCAGGTCATTGATAACCTTCTCTACCAGGGTAGCTGGAATGGCAAAACTATAGCCTGCAAAGGTGCGGCTGGGAGTGGCAATGGCGGTATTTATTCCCACCAATTCCCCTTTTAGGTTTACCAGTGCGCCACCACTATTACCGGGGTTGACAGCGGCATCTGTTTGTATAAATGATTCGATACCATAGGTACGGCTTCCCAGAATATTGATGTTTCTTCCCTTGGCACTGACAATACCGGCGGTTACCGTACTGGTAAGATCCCACTGGGTACCCTGGGCAAAAGGATTACCCACTGCCAATACCCATTCACCAATTCGCAAATCGTCGCTGTTGCCCATATTCACGTAGGGCAATTTTCTCGCTTCTATTTTCAATAGGGCCAGATCCGTATTGGGGTCTGTGCCTACCAGGCGGGCGTCGTAATCACGCTTATCTGAAAGGGTCACTTCAATCTCACCGGCATTGTCTATCACGTGATTGTTGGTTACAATGTAGCCATCTTCCGAGATAATTACCCCGGACCCAAAACCCCTGCTTTGAGGTGCTTGTCGCTGATTATTATCGGGCTGACGATAGCCGAAAAACTCCCAGAAGTCATCCATGGGGCCTGAATAGTTTCTGCCTTCGAAGGTTGACCTGATGTGCACAACTGCGGGGGTGCTTACTTCGGCAGCATAGACGAAATTCAAGCCGTCGGGAACGGTAAAGTCTTTGTTTTCAAAGTAACTGGTAAATTGTGCGGGTGTGATTGCCTGGGTATTCATCCCTGGTTCCGGATCGGCCATAAAGAATTGCATACCACCCACCGCCAATACGGCGCCCAGAAATGAAGCAAGAACCAACCCGAAGAAAAATTGTCTCTTATTCATAGTGTTTATATTATTTCAAGTTTATATCAAATGTCTAACTGTGTAACGCAAATAAAATCGAATCTGTTTTAGCATGTAAAACCAGAATTCTGATAAAGCGGTGTTTTTAACATAATTTAACAAAAAAAGGCGGGATGAACCGCCTTTTCTTACCAAATCAAACGCGCTAACCATCCCACTAATTGACCTTAATGGTCTTCCTCAACTCTTTCTTTTCATCCTTGGGCAGAGTCACCTTCAGAATGCCATCCTGATAGGCTGCCTGGATCTTACCGTCATTTACATTTTCCGGTAAATGGAAGCTGCGGCTAAACTTGCCATACCTGGTTTCACGGGTGTGGTAGTTTACCTCTTTCTGCTCGGTTTCAAACTTCCGTTCGCCGGAAATGGTCAGTTGACCGTCGTTGTAGTCTATGCTAAAATCTTCCTTCTTAAATCCTGGAACGGCAAGTTCCAGTTCGAAGGACTTATCTGTTTCTGAAATATCCACGGCAGGAATAAATCCTGAACCGTTCCCATTGTCTTCGAAAGCATCCTGAAAGAATTTGTCCAGTATGCTGTTGAATGACCTGCTGCTAAAATTTCTTAAAGCGGGGTTATATCGAACTAGTGCCATGATCTTATATTTTTAATTTTTATAATTTTTTCGTTTTACCCTGTTATAAGGGAAAATTGTGCCAGTCGGTTTTGGGGTGCTATTTTATGTCATTTTGGCGGTTAAGAGCAGGATTGGGCTTGAAATAATGTCAATATGTCTGATGTGTAGGGGTTAAGGAGTAGGGAGTAGGGAATAAGGAGTAGGGAATAAGGAGTAGGGAATAAGGAGTAGGGAATAAGTTTGAATTTTATCCAGATGCTTTCATCTTATCATTTAGGGTTTTCTTAATAGCAAACAAGATTCTCTGTAATTCCACCACTTTTTCTATCAGCTCTTTGGATTCCTGTTGGTCAATATAACTACAGTCTCTCAACAAACGGAGCCAATAATGTGTTTCTCTAGCTTCTTTATATGCTATGGTAATTTTCATATGAAAGTCTCTATCCGACTGCCCACCGATTGCTTCTTCAACATTTGCTCCAATGGATGTGCCAGATTTAAGTATTTGTATGGCTAGGATATACTCATTCCTGGATTTGAGCTTTTGATAAAGTCTAACAATTGATTGTGAGAAGGAATAACTTTTAATTTGGATTGGACTTTGGCGAACCATGCGAGAAATCTCTGACTTCAGAATCTCAAATACAACACACCCCTACTAAACTTATTCCCTATTCCCTATTCCTTATTCCTTATTCCTTATTCCCTTATTCCTTATTCCCTTATCAAAGCAGTCCAAATACTCAACTCTTTCCCCTCCACCTGGGTCCATATTGGCCGCACCGTTCCCTTGTGGGCTACGATATTATTATAATCTCCAAAGAAGATGTCGGGGTTTGGCTGAAACGGATTGTCGCTAATGATCTGGTTGGAAAAAGTTTTACCCCCGTCTTTAGAAACTGCCAAAGTAACTTCGGTACCACGGTCCTGGTGATTGCGCCGGTCGTAGAATACCACATACAAATACCCGGTATGCTGATCGATGGCTGCCCAGGGAAAAAACTGGTGCCGGCCGCTGGTATCGTCGTTTACTTTTACCGGGTCTGACCAGGACAATCCCCCGTCATCCGAAGACGCCATCCAGATATCGGTATCGTCCACACCTTTGGCCTGATCGGCCCAGTTGACATAAATCCTGCCCCGGTGTGGACCATTGGAAAGGTCACACAGGGTAACCGGCATACCATTAGCCCGGCCCAGTCCGGGGATCTCCTGATCCCAGCCACCGGGCTGCTTTGCCACCTGGACATCCTGTTCCATCCAGGTAACTCCCTGGTCCAGCGAGCGGTCAAAGTAAATCTGTTCATCATAGGCCCAGGACACATAAACTTCTCCACCGGGGCCCACCGCCGGAACCGCCCCTTCGGTGGTCTGATCGTCATCCAGGCAATTACCCGGCAGTTGATTTATGGAAACCGCCTGACTCCAGCTGGCACCGTCGTCGCTGGATTTGGAAAACATAATATTACTGTGGTGCTGAGGGTCCTCGCTGCCGTAAACATCAAACTGGGTCCAGGTAAGGTAAATATGATTATTTTCAGGGTCAACCACCGCCCACTCCTTATCCTGATCCTTGGGATGGTTCAAACCGGTAAAGGTACCGTTACTCCAGGTTACGCCGCCATCGGAAGATTTCTGGCAAACTATCCGGTCCAGCTTATCGGAATCCCAGTCACCCTTTCCACTGGGAAAAGACAGGTGAAAGTAGTAGAAGTTACCCCTGGTATCGGCAATTACCACCGGATCACCCCAAACGCCGTATGAGGAAGTCAATCGCTTTTGTTTCCAGGACTTGCCACCGTTGTGACTGTAATAGGCGCGATCCAGTACCGCCCCTACCACCAGGTTGCTGGTGTTGTTGGGATCCATGGCAATGGAAGGTTCACAGGGGCCGTAGCCCACGCTGTTACTGTCGATCATCACGGTACGGAAATGGGTAGAAGAGCTACATGACAGAAGTAGTGTACAGATAAGCAGAAGTGGTAATGGAAAAGACATGGAAAGCAACGATTTAAATGGAGGATTTGCTTAAATTTAAAATAAAATTACCATATAAAATGGTTGCAAAATTCTGTATGTAGCACTAATATTGCATCCCAATTCCCGAATCAAAAGGATCCGGGAAATCTGAAATCTCCGATCATAGATTTTAGCTCGAATATTCCTCCTTAGCTCAGTTGGTTAGAGCGGCTGACTGTTAATCAGTAGGTCCTTGGTTCGAGCCCAAGAGGAGGAGCTTGAAAGAGAGACAGTTACAATAGTATCTGTCTCTTTTATTTTTTCACTGCCGTGTTTTTGCCGTGCTTTTGAACAATCTGGAATTGTGTAAATACGGTGAGTTAGACCTGATGGTTCCCAACATGGGCTCTTACGATTCATATAAACCCTTCCCTGTCATCGGTGTCTTGGGATCATTCTAAACAAGAGATTCGGAATCAGTAGGTAACATTAATTCCCTTTACAATTTACAGGCTCGGCCATATTGAGCAACCTCAATCCTGCTTGATTTTTTGACCCGTTATTACGAACTTATTATTCTTCTCAACAAACTGTCATCTGAACTGTGGAAGTTATCTGTCTTGAATCCGATGCATTTTATTCCTTGATTGATGAAGTGGTTACCCGACTGCGCGAAATGGATAATCACCAACAGGACAAATGGATTCAGGACCATGAGGTTATGAGAATGCTGGGAGTGAAGTCGAAAGTAACCCTACAAAAACTGCGTGACGAAAGAAAAATCCGTTTTAGTCAACCACAGAAAAGGATCATACTTTATGATCGGGAATCAGTTCTAGAATACATTGAAACTCACGCCAACGAAACTTTTTAGCTATGGAACTATCGAAAGAATATGTCAAAGGTTTTAATTCTGGTTATCTGCTCCGGAAGCACAAACCTATGTTGATGAAAGAACTGGAGGATGGTATCAAACCTACCTCGCCGTATGTCCAGGGACTGCTGGACGGGAATAAGGAGTATGAAAGGGAGTTGGATCGGAAGTTGGATAAGATGCAGGAAAAATCGCTGGAGAAGGGTAAGGATAAGGGGTTGGGTTTAGGATTATAGTTCAAGACACATCAATTTTACCTTTTCTAAATAGTTTATTATTAAAGCTTGATCTGCTGCTTCATTTTAAAAGGTCTGGGTTATTTCCGTTACCGCACATTTATACCATTTTATGCACAAGTAATGGTATTTGTCCCGGACATGATCAAGTTGTGCCAATTACAATGATAATGACAAATCTTTGAAGCTTTATGATGGATAAACGAGGATCAATTTGGCGAAAGTGGGATTTACATGTACATACGCCAGATTCAATTAAGCAAGCATATCAGAGTAGTGCTAATGAGGATACTTGGGAGTTGTTTATTCGGGATTTAGAAAGCCTACCAGAAGAGTTTAAGATCATTGGCATAAACGACTACATATTTCTAGATGGCTATAAAAAAGTAATTGATTACAAAAAGAGTGGTAGGCTTGCCAATATTGACCTACTTCTACCAGTCATCGAATTCAGGATTGACAAATTCACCCAAAAATACCAGAGAATAAACTTCCATACAATTTTCTCAGATGAGTTACAACCGGCTCTGATTGAAGAACAATTCATTGCAGAACTTAAATCTAAATATAAACTTGCGCCGGGAATTAATGGTGTCTTCTGGGACAATCTTATTACAAGGGAAAGTTTAACGGAACTTGGTGGTAAAATAATTTCATCGGTCCCAGATGAAAAGAAAGGAGATTATGAAAGCCCATTAATAGAAGGGTTTAACAATATTAATGTCTCTTTGGAGCACGTTTGTACTGCCCTCCAAAAAAGTTGCTTTAAAAACAAAGTATTAACTGCTGTCGGTAAAACAGAGTGGGCTGATTACAAATGGAATGATGCTAGCATTGCTGAGAAAAAAAGTGTGATAAACTCCGTTGATTTAGTGTTTATATCTTCGGAGAATCCTGCGGCATTCCATAAAGCAAAGAGTAAGCTGTCTGAGGAACAAGTAAACGATAATCTAATAGATTGTAGCGATGCTCATACTAATTCTTGGCAAACTAATAACAAGGATAGGATTGGGAACTCATTTACATGGATAAAGGCAGATGCAACATTTAAGGGTTTGAAACAAATCCTCATCGAACCGGATCGCGTTTTTGTTGGAGAAACACCTCCTAGTGTAAAGCGTGTTCGGCAGAATCCGACAAAATATATTGATATTCTCGAAATAACAAAAGTACCAGATTCAACAATGCCTGAAAAATGGTTTGAAGATTTTAGGATTGATTTGAACCATGAATTAGTGGCAATTATTGGTAATAAAGGGAATGGTAAGAGTGCAATTGCAGATACCGTTGGGCTTGTCGGAAATTCCCATAACTATGATAATTTCTCTTTTCTAGATATAAAAAAATTCCGAAGCAATCGTCCATATAACAGGGCTGCCTGTTTTACAGGTGAACTTATCTGGAACTCAGGCACCTCGGATTATAAGTTACTCAATGACAATCCAGATGTAAATATCCGTGAGAAAGTTAAGTATATCCCTCAAAATTTCTTAGAAAGCCTTTGTGTCAATGAAGATGAAGGTGAATTCGAACAAGAGCTTAAAAAAGTAATATTCTCTCATCTTACTGATAGTGACAAATTAAATAAAGGTAGTCTAGATGAACTTATTGACTACCAAAGTGAAATACTTATCAAAGAGTCCGAAGGCCTTATATCGAAGCTTAAAATTGTTAATAAGGATATCCAAAGACTCGAAATAAAAAAGTCATCTGAATACAAGAATAGGATTGCAGACCTGCTAAAATCTAAGAAGGAGGAAAAAGACGCCCATTTGAAAAATAAGCCAACCGAAGTTAAACCTCCTATTGAAGATGAGACTGTTCAAGAACAAACTAAAACTGTGGCCGAAGAGATAGCAAAGCTTAGAGAAGATGCAGATGTCACAGAAAAAGAAATTTCTCAATTAGAAACCGAAAAGAAGAAGCTCAATGAAGAGGTATCTGATTTGGTCTTAATTAAGGATGATTTGAGTCTTTTTGTCAAAGAATACAACTCCTTGAAGTCCGGACGAAGTAAAGATTTAAAGAAGTACGCCATTGATTTTGACAAAGTCTTATCAATAAAAACAAACTTCAAACTAGTTGACGACCAGATTATAACCAGACGAGGTCAACTTGAGAAAATTTCAAATAGCTTAGATGAGAATGTGGAGGGTAGTTTAGCAAATAAAAAAGTGAGCGCTCTTGAACGAATAAATGAGCTAAAGGAAAAACTAGACGCACCTTCAAAGAAGTATCAAGAATATCTGTCAGAACTAGCTTTATGGACCAAAAAACTGAGTGAAATTGAAGGGTCAGACCAGGTTGATGGCTCATTAAAGTACTTTACTCATGAATTAGAATATCTACAGAAAACTTTAGACTCCGAGTTGAACCATAAGTCTATGCAGCGATTTAAGCTATCATGTGAGATATTTGACAAAAAGCAGGACATACTTAAGATTTACAAGGACTTGTTTACACCAATTACAATGTTCATTGATGAATACGGTCAATTGATGTCAAACTATGAAATCAAGTTAGATGCTTCTCTTAAACTAGAGAACTTTGAGAGTGGCTTTTTCAATTTTGTGAGTCGTGGTTCTAAGGGAAGTTTCCTAGGAACTGAAGATGGAGAAATTCGGCTAAAGGAAATAATCAGCAAATATGCTTTCGATTCGAAAGAGCAAGTCAAAAAATTTCAAGAGGAACTACTTGAAAACTTAAAATTTGACAAGAGGTCTGATCCCCCTGAAGAAAGAAATGTATCAGATCAGTTGAGACAGTACCAAGAACCAAGTGATCTATACGACTATATTTTCTCACTGGAATTTCTCACTCCATACTATCTTCTAAAGCTGGACACAAAAAGGCTTGAGGAATTGTCTCCAGGTGAACGGGGTGCACTTCTTTTGATTTTCTATTTAATTCTTGACAAGGACACTATACCGCTTATTATAGACCAACCAGAGGAAAACCTTGATAATAACAGTGTCTACAATATCCTTGTTCATTTCATCAAAGAAGCTAAAAAGAGAAGACAAGTGGTAATTGTCACTCACAACCCTAACCTGGCTGTTGTATGTGACGCTGAACAAATCATTTGTATGTCTATTGACAAGAAGGACGGCAATAAGGTGTCTTTTGAGTCAGGGGCAATCGAAAATCCTTCAATAAATAATCAAATTGTTGAGATTCTAGAAGGCACATATCCCGCGTTTGATAATAGAACTCATAAGTATAATGTTACTCGATAGCTGATTTCAATCTATTTCAAGATTACAACGAGAAAGCGAAATGCTGTCATATATTCTGTAGGTTCTCCCAAAAACGGGGAAAGGCTGTTTTGTTTAAAATACACAGCTGATTCACCTTCCTCTCTACCTAAAATTCTTTGTTGTTTTGCAGATTATGGTTAGACGTGTAATTATGCTCCTTATAGAAACATTGCAGTTGCGATAAGGATAGAAGAGGCTTTTCCATAAAAATCTACTGAGAGCGGCTACTCATCACGCAGATAGTCTACGGGATTGGCATTGACTGTTTTTAGGGATATTCTGCTTATTGTGATAAAGGTAATGATTGTAAACATCACACCAGGTAGGGCATACAGCCACCATGGTGTTTCAATTCTGTAAGCATAATCTTCCAGCCAAAGTTGTGACCAGTAAATGGCCATTGGAATACCTATGGCTAAACCGATTGCTACAAGTTTGAAATGTTCTTTACTTAGCAGGTTGAGAAGGCTAATAACCCCTGCCCCCAGAATTTTTCTTATAGCCACTTCTTTCACACGGCGCTGAAGTGAATAAGCGGTCAACCCTAATAAACCTAGACATGCAATAAAAATGGCCAAAGATGACAATGCACCTGATAGCTTCCTGGTAGTTATCTCCTGTTCATACCCATTTTCCAGTGCCTCATCAAGAAAATGGTATGTTAGTGGAAACTCACTAAATTGATCATGCATTGCTTCCAAATGATTCAAGGCCTCTAGAGTCATACCCGGTTGTGATTTAATATATAACCAATCCGTTTCTGAAGGCCTGCATCTAATTATCACCGGAGCAATGGAACTATACAACGATTCGTAATGAAAATCCTTTACGACGCCTACAATTTTGCCACCCTTATCTCCCCAAAACTCCAGTACTTCACCGATTGGATTAGCCAAGCCCATAGTTTCCACCGCTTTTTCATTAACCATATAATTCAACGTGTCTGAAGAAAATTTCTCTGAAAAAAAGCGTCCTTGAACCAACTGAAGATCTAGCATTTCTGCCATTCCAAAATCAACAGCCTGGATTCCCATCCAGTGTTGTTTATCTGGATCTCTTGTTGCCCACTTAACATCAGAGGTTCGTCCGTTTGATCCAAAGAAGTTGCTGTTAGATGAGCTTACACTTTGTATAGAAGAATGCTTTTGCAGTTCGGATTTTAAAACTTGGTAGTGTTTCTTTGTTTGGACATTTAATGGGACGTAAACAACATTTTTCTTATTGAGACCCAGATCCTTATCTTGCAAATAGACTAACTGCTTATGCACTATCATCGCACCTGCCATCAGGAAAACTGCCATCGAAAATTGAAATATAACTAACCCTTTTCGTAGCATCGCCGGCCCTATGTTTTTTGATAATCTCCCTTTCAGAGCGCTTACTGCATGGAACGAAGCTAAAAATACCGCTGGATAAATGGCTGAAAAAATTACGGTCAGTATGCCTATGCACAGCAACAGGCTATAAAACATCGGATCTGAAAAATTCACACTAATGTCCTTAGATACAAACTGGCTGAAAGCAGGTAGTGTACTATGGACTAGAATAAGAGCAAAAATCAATGATCCAACAACCAGAAGTCCTGACTCCAACAGAAATTGAGATATCAGCATTCCCTTTCCAGCACCTAGTACTTTTTTGACTCCAATTTCTCTAGATCTTTTACCAGAACGGGCTGTGGTGAGATTGATAAAATTAAAACAGGCTATTAGAAGGGTCAAAGCCGCAATGATTGAAAACATAATTACCTGATCCATACCACCAGCTAAATACCTGTCTTGGAATTTGTCTAAACGCAATGTGAAATAATCTGTCCCTCCCAAGGTCTCTGGCATATCCCTAATCTTATCATTAACCTCACTTACATGGGCCTCATCATCAAGGAGCACATAGGTAAAAACCCATGCATTCCCCCAGCTTTCAGGATGAGCTTGAAATGCCAGAAAATTATCAAGAGGTAGCATAACGTCAAATTGCATGGTAGACTGACGTGGCATTTTCTGAAATACGCCCGAAACGGTAAATTCAATTTCTTGTCCTCCAGTAAGCAGTGAAAATGACTCTCCTGTTGGATCTTTGTCCCCGAAGTAGGCAGCGGATAGTTCATCGGAGATAACAACATTTCGAAGTTCAGTCAGGCAATCTTCTGCCGTACCTCTTATTAGTGGGAATGAAAATACTTGAAAATAACTGGGATCACCTGCTGCAACTTTCACTTCAGTCAATTGCTCCGCTATTCGGACTGACACTGCCTCAGGATGACCATACCTGACTTTATTAACCACTTCAGGAACATGATCAATCAAAGCTTGTCCAATAGGGTAACCAGTAGATTCCCAGATCGTAGGTTCACCATCGGTGGTTTTATGCTGGGCTCTAACCTGATAAATATGATCCCCATTTTCATGGAACCGATCATACTTATATTCGTCCTGTATCCACAAAGCAATCATTATGGTACACCACATACCCAAGGCCAGGCCAAGTACATTAATGATGGTAAAACCTTTTTCTCTTTGAAAAATTCTTAGTGCGACATTTAAATGGTTTTTAAGCATGGCTTAATTCTATAATCTTACCTCAACGAGGACCTAAATTGGTTTACAACAAACGACAAAATAGGGTCCTAAAATTCTATGACATTACAAGGGCCAAGAAGCGTGCCATCCTTAGATAGCGCAATTATCGCCTGGTAATATTAATAGACTGCACGTGTGCGTACTATTTTGTTCGAAATCGTACGTTTTGAAGAAGTTGAAGTAGGGTCAAGTCTGACAGTCCATTTCCAGTGTAGCTACATTAGTGGCTATGAACCCCATTGCTCTCAAAAGGATGTTTTGGTTCGAAAGAACGGATATCAAGTTCAGCCTCATAGATCTCTAGCTCGGAAAACTAAATCTCTAATCGATTCTTAGAAATTCATATCTTTATTTGACACACAATAGATCATACACAAGATTTTTTTGTTAACTAGGTGACAAACAAATGTTTCTTATTTGATGGTTATTTGATAGAATGGAGGAAAAACAGTTAACGAAGTTGCTTTTAGATTTAGTTAAACAACCGAACGAAAGTGAATGGGTTGAATTCAAACTTAACTACCATTCTGATGAAGAAATTGGAGAAAGAATTTCAGCACTTTCAAATGGCGCTTGCCTTCATAATCAACAATTTGGATACCTAGTCTTTGGAGTAAAAGACGGTACTCATAGTATTGAAGGAACAACATTCAAACCCAAGACATCGAAAAGGGGCAAAGAAGATTTGGAACATTGGTTGTTACAGAGATTAAATCCAAGAATTGACTTCAGCATCTACGAATTTGACTATGAGGGAAGGCATATCGCTATTTTCATTATTCCTGCCACTATTAATCAACCAGTTGAATTTTTGCACCAGGCATATATAAGAGTCTCAAGTATCACCAGGAAACTAAATGATTTTCCAGAAAAGCAACGAAAGATATGGAAAAAGAGTCCAGAAAAAGTATTCGAACTTGAGATTGCATTAAATAAACTCGATTCCGATCAGGTAGTCAAACTTGTAGATGTTCAAGCGTACTTCGACCTGCTTGATCTCCCACTACCTTCCACACGAGAATCCATCATAGAAAAGTTCATTTCTGAAAGACTTTTAACTAAAAATCAGTCCAGTTACTCTGTCACAAATCTTGGAGCCATACTTTTTGCCAAGAATCTAGCGGACTTTCCGGATTTAGCAAGAAAATCAATAAGAGTAATAGTATACAAGGGAAAAAACAAAATTGAAACCATAAGGGAGCAAATCGGGGTTAGAGGTTATGCTGTCGGTTTTGATGGATTAATCAATTGGGTAAACAGTCAGTTACCGGCAAATGAAGAGATTGGAAAAGCCTTTCGAACCGAATCAACAATGTACCCAGAGATTGCAGTTCGAGAGCTTGTCGCAAATGCTATAATACATCAAGATTTTCGAGTAAAAGGATATCCAACCATCGAAATCTATTCAGACCGTATTGAGATTTCTAATCCTGGACTACCATTGATAACGCCCACTCGATTCATAGACGAATATCAATCCAGAAATGAAAGATTGGCAGATTTAATGAGGCGTTTAAAAATTTGTGAAGAAAAAGGAAGTGGTATAGACAAGGTAATCTTTTCTTGTGAGGTTTATCAACTTCCGGCTCCAGACTTTAGAATAAAGGAGGCTCATACATCAGCAATTCTTTTTTCCTATTTAGAGCTTAAAGCGATGGAGAAAGAGGATAAGCTTCGAGCTTGTTACCAACATGCAGCGTTAAAATATGTATCAAATGAAAAAATGACCAATCAATCCTTACGCGAAAGATTCAAAATTGAAGACCACAATGCTGCACTAGCTTCAAGAATCATTAGAGATACCTTAGAAGAAGGGTTGATCAAAGAAGATGACCCCTCAAGTAGTTCAAGGAAATACAAAAAATATATTCCTTTTTGGGCATAATCTTATTTGATGGTTATTTGATCTTGGGCCCAGAAAAGAGCTATCCTGGGAACGGAAGTCAATATTTTAGATGTTCTTATTTGATTTTAAGGATGTAGAACCGTCCCCTCCCCCAATTACCTGCTCATTATACTGATCCAAAACATCTTGTTTTAAACTGGACAAATAAACCTGGGTGGTTGACAACTTTTCATGCCCTAGCATTTCACTGATAGCGGTTACAGGTACCCCCAGGTTATTAGCAATGGATGCAAAAGAATGCCTGGAAACATAGGAGGTCAGATTCTCTTCAATGCCTGCCAATTTAGCGATGTCTTTGAGTCTCTGGTTGTGGCGTTTGTGGGCCCATTGTACATCTTTATATTGACCGATCAATGATTCTCTCTTTACAATGGGTAAAATAAAATCTTCGGGCTCTTTATTCTTCAGGTATCCCTTTAAAATTGATTCCAGATTAGGCGTAATCTTGATATCGTAGAACCTACCGGTTTTGCGTCTTTTGTACTGCACCCTGCCATCAACGATATTCTTCAGCTTTAGGAAAGCTAGATCCATAAAAGGTGCACCCTGAAGATAAAAGCTCATTAAAAATATATTGCGGGCATGATAAAGCGGATCAGTAGGTTTGAAATCCAGTGCTATAATTTTCTGAATGGCTTCATACGCTATAGCTCGTTTTTTAGTGGGCTTAGTCTTAATGGTGTATTGTTTAAAAGGATACGCCTCCTGATCGGCAATCCCTGCTTTTATGGCCTTGTTATAAATGGCCCGTATGGTCCTCATATAGACTGCTAACCCATTTGCACTATGCCCCTTAGCCAGGAAACTGTGCTCGAATCGCATCAGCCACTGATAGTTGATCTCGTTAAACAACAACTTCTTTTCTTTTTGAAATTTCTTTACCTGGTTGAGCACATTTCTATAACTCCTGGCGGTGCCTAACCTTCCTTCTTCTACCAGGCTGCTTATCAGCTGGTCAGTAAATGAATTGAATGACTGGTTTTGGGCTTTCCCAGTGATTCTTTGTTTTACTTCCTGGATGGACATATATCTCAATTCACTGGCTTCATGGAGTTTAGTCAGGATGTCAATTGATTTTGCCTTTTGTTTTTGGATATGATTATTGATCCTGGTAATGCTACCATATCCTTTATAGGTGGTCTTTATGCAGGAATTCTTAGCATCCCAGAATTTAACTGGCACGGAATATCCGGTGGAAACAGAGGTGGTCCTTTTGCTGTTATGGGTGATTCTAAGTATTATGGGACAGGAGCCATTCTTCTTCTCACGCCTGGTATCCAGTGAGATTTTGACGAAGGTATTCATAGCTGTTTAAATAAAATTTGCACGTAATTTGCACGTGAAATTTAGTCTTTTATGGTTTAAAATGGTATCATATATTCATTATATGATTGATTATCAAACCATTTGAATACATATAAAACCATATCGAACCAATTATACGATGACTGTTAATCAGTAGGTCCTTGGTTCGAGCCCAAGAGGAGTAGCTTCTTAAAGTCCTGGCAAATGCCGGGACTTTTTTCTTTAGGGCATTTGGGCAAGAAGCCTGCCCCGATCGACTGAAAGGAACTGCAAAAGAGTGGTAGAGACCAAATGCTAAACGAACGAAATTTTGATACGTTATTTGTATAATTAGGATTCCTTACTATATTTGTGATGCAATATTGCACGAACTTAATTATAAAATAACATGAGCAAGTCAGTTTTTTATCACGCAGGTTGCCCGGTATGTGTAAGTGCCGAGCATGAAATCATTAATTTAGTAGGTTCAGAAAATGTGGAAGTGGTTCATATTGGTGAAACCAGGTCACGTATCGAAGAAGCAGAAACTGCCGGAGTCAAATCAGTACCCGCTTTGGTAACTCCCCTGGGCAATGTGCTTCATATCAACTACGGCGCCTCCATCGACGAGGTAAAGGGCTAAAAATTTTTTTTTATATAGTTAGGATTCCTTTCTTTTAAAGAGAAGGGAATCCTTTTAACATCATCAAAAAAACAACAAAATGAAACTGATCTTATTTATGATACCGATGTTTTGCATGGGCCTGTCGACCCTGGCTCAAGGCGGAAATGAAGACCAGGCTTTTGCCTATTCCTCCAATTTGAAAATAGAGAGCACGGCCATCCGTTATTCACATGAATTACAACAATTGGTGTTTACTATTCAAGTGGAAGGTATAGCAGGCGCTTCTGTTCCCACCGCTGCAGGACAAATGGATGGCGCCCCGGTGCTGGGTTACGTATTTCCTACTACTTTATCTTCGTCTGATGTGGGTTTTGGTAAGACCGAGGGCATTGTGGCCATGGCGCTGACGTCTCATCCCGACTTTGATGATACTCCATTATGGGACGAAAATATGGACAGGAATTATACCAACGATGGTATGATATGGCATGCTCATTGGGTAGTACTAGTTGAAAGTAACACCGTACCAGGAGGATTGGCTGTCAAGCAGTTTACCGAAGGCGATCCCAGTGTAACCCTGCCTCCTACCAATCCGGGTATGCCTATGTATATGGATTCACCCGGATTTGCGGTAGTGGCTGATGGTAATACCATAAGGGTCATCATTCCAGCCTACAGAATACGTAACAGGACCGAATTTAAATTTGATGCCGTAACGGCCTATATGGAAGTTAACGCTTCAAACCCCAAACTTCCGCTACTAGGGGTATACGCGGTATATAGCATCGCGTCAGGTGATTTGTCATTACCCTATTCCGTTGAATAAATGAAGCACAGCAAGGGCAAGACAAATAGTTTTGAAAAGAATTATTGTTGGCCCCTTGCCACTGCTTTTTGACAGTACCAACAAGATTTTACTTCATTGTTTCGAACATACGGATTTTACGGCTATGAAACTTCATTTGGAAGGCTTACTGAGCGCATATAGGTAGGAATCATTAACTTTAATAAATTGAAATGAACAAATGGATTTGAGTTCAAAAATTACCGCAGGTTTGAGCCGGTTGTCGGAAGTGTTCAAGGCATTGCTGTGGGAACAGGCAAAAACTTTGAAGTTAAGTCCAATACAGATACAGTTACTAAATTTCATTGCATTCCATCAGGATAACCTGTGTAATGTTAGTTCCCTGGCCAGGGAATTTAACCTTACCAAACCTACCATAAGCGATGCCATACGGGTGCTGGTAGAAAAAAAATTGCTGATCAAAGATTTTTCTTCACCCGATAGTCGCAGTTATACCCTGCAGCTCTCTTCCCTGGGAAAAGAAACTGTAGATCAAACAATTTCTTTTAGTAACCCGGTAAAAGAACAACTTGTTAAGTTGGATGCCGCAGAACAGGAACAACTATACCTTTCACTTAGCCAGCTAATTTACCAGTTGAACCGCACCGGCGTGCTTTCGGTGCAGCGCATCTGTTTCGGTTGTAAGTTTTACCAAAAGACTACCAGCGGGCACTATTGCAACTTTTTAAAGGAAGAACTGATGAATTCCGATATAAGATTGGACTGCCCGGAATTTGAGTCCAAAACATAACTGGTAAACAAACAAAATCTAATCACAACCAGGGCCACAACTTAAAAAAATTAATAATATTTGCCGACTCCCCGGTATTTCCCGCTGGTGGTTAATGAAAAGTTATGGAAGATAAAGCATGAGTTTAACCACTGAGAACATATTATTAATTGGCTCACTGTTGCTTTTCATCAGC
Source organism: Bacteroidia bacterium (assembly GCA_030430675.1). Taxonomy (GTDB): domain Bacteria; phylum Bacteroidota; class Bacteroidia; order Cytophagales; family Cyclobacteriaceae; genus SZUA-3. The sequence goes on from JAUIKU010000015.1 coordinate 33,174, forward strand.
CTGATAGCAGGAAAGACCACCTATAAGTTTGGTGTCCCTACTTTACTGTTATTCCTAACCATTGGCATGCTGGCAGGATCCGATGGATTTGGCATCTATTTTGACAATCCCAAAACAGCGCAGTTTATAGGTATCATCTCGCTTAACTTTATCTTATTTTCAGGTGGACTGAATACCAGTTGGGTTTCTATAAAGCCGGTACTGGGAGAAGGGCTGGTGTTATCTACTTTGGGGGTACTACTTACCGCCGTCACTCTTGGTGTATTTGTTTGGCTGGTTACCGATTTTACCATCTATGAAAGTATGCTGCTGGGATCTATTGTTTCCTCCACCGATGCGGCTGCGGTATTTTCCATTCTGCGCTCAAAGAGCCTGGCATTAAGAAAAAACCTGCGGCCAACTTTAGAATTGGAAAGTGGCAGTAACGATCCCATGGCCTATGTACTAACCATTGCTTTTTTGACACTGGTAGTCAATCAGGACCAAACCCTTCTATCCATGATACCGCTGTTTCTACAACAGATGGTCATCGGTGGGGTAGCAGGGTTTGCATTTGGTTGGCTCAGCAAGTATATCATCAACCACATAAAACTGGATTTCGAAGGGCTTTACCCTGTTTTAGCAATTGCCTTAATGTTTATTACCTTCTCCACTACTGACTTTTTCGGTGGTAACGGTTTCCTTTCCATTTACATTTGTGCCGTTTACCTGGGCAATCAAAACCTGATACATAAAACTACCATTTTTAAAATGTATGACGGTTTGGCCTGGTTGATGGAAATTGTATTGTTCCTTACCCTGGGACTACTGGTTTTCCCCATACAAATGGTGCCCTATATCGGTATTGGATTGCTCATTTCCGTATTCCTTATCTTTTTTGCCCGTCCTGTAGGCGTATTTCTCAGTCTGATATTTTTCAAAATGAAGCTGAGAAGGCGGTTTTATATTTCATGGGTGGGTCTGAGGGGCGCCGTACCCATTGTATTTGCCACCTATCCGCTGTTGGCTGGCATTGACAAAGCCAATATGATATTCAACATAGTATTCTTTATTTCTGTGACATCCGTATTGTTCCAGGGAACTACCTTAACCCTGGTGGCCAAATGGCTGAATGTTTCGCTACCGGAAAATGCAAAACTTGTTACGGAAACTGACAAGCTGATTCTGGAGTTCCCAAAATCATCTTTACGGGAATTCGAAATTCAACCTGATTTCTATGCTGTAAACAAGTCAATTGTTGATTTGAAACTTCCGACCTCAACTTTTATTGCCATGATCAAGCGCAATGGAAAATACATTCGGCCGGGAGGGTCAACCGAGATTAAAGCAAGGGATATTTTGGTGGTACTGGCAGACAGGAATGAAGACTTTACCCAGGTGTTCGATTGCTTATCCGGACCCAGTCCGGAACTGAAATCTTAAATATTTGAATATAAGTACAGGTACTATTTGAAATTTCTGCTTTTTAATACAAATTTTAATATTTATTATCTGATCCATGAGCGAAAGCAATAAGATAATATTAGTAGTAACCTTGAGCGTTCTTGTTTTTGCGGTTAGTTTAGGTTTGATTGGAGTGTTGCTGGAAAAGTTGGGCAGAACCATCAAAAGCTTAAACCCGGCAACTACCTCGGAACAGGTTGATCATACAGCCTCATTGAATATTGACTATTCCAAGGGTCAGAAAATTTATGTGCCCGCTTATTCCTATCTTCCGGGTGAGGGAGCAAAGAAATTTAGCTTGAATATACTTTTGAGTGTGAGAAATACCGACCCACTTAATTCAATCTCCATCAACAATGTGGACTATTACAATACCGAAGGAAGACTGGAAAGACAGTTTTTATCCGATGCAATTCTGCTGGCACCGTTGGAGACCAAGGAGTTTTTTGTGGAACAGTCGGACCTTACCGGCGGGTCCGGTGCTAATTTCTTTATCACCTGGGATGCGGACTCTGTTGCCTATGAACCAGTGGTTGAAGCACTCATGTACAATGTTAGTGGCGATAACTCCATGGAATTTAAAAGCCAGGGTCTCATCATCGAACAAGATTGATCCTTTAAATCAATAAGCAGGCAATCGAACCCCCTCTCCCTTAGTAGCGGATTACAGGATCAACCAATCCAACAGGAAGGCTTATTTAACCAAAACATGTTCTATATTATCAATAATGACTATATGTTGATTATATGTGGTTAATATATAGCATATATTGGAAAATCTGGACAATGCCGTACCGGCTAATCGTATTTACTTTTGACAATAAATTGTAACAACCTCAAACCTTCTTTGGGATTTGATACTTCCTGATTTCCCAGAAGTTTGGGGTTTTTTGCAAACCAGATCAGGCACCGGGAATATCCGGTGTTGATATCCGGAATGATAAAGTCGTCGATCTATGGCTACTGCACTTTTTGACATGAAACCCGAAAGCTTCAAGAAGGAGTCTTTAAAAAATATAAATCAATACCAGATCACCGATAAGCTTGGTTCAGGCACCCATGGCTCCGTATATCGTGCTATTGACACCAGATTAGATAGACCTGTGGTATTGAAAATAGGTCACTCTCCCAAGGCTTCCCATCAGAATGATAAATCGGGGATCCTGGAAGAAGCCCGGCTGGCTTCGGCCATACAACACCCCAATGTTAGTGCGATTTATGAAGTAGGCGAGTTTCGCAGCCAATTGTACATCGTTATGCAATACGTGCCTGGCCAGACTCTTAAAGAACTGATCGCCAGGGAGCCACTGAATCTTCAACTCATTCTCTCGCTGGGAATACAAATTGCCGAAGGATTGGCAGAGGCTCACCGCCTGGGAATTCTGCACCGGGATTTAAAACCTGCCAACATCATGATAACGGATGGTGGACTGGTCAAGATTCTGGATTTCGGTTTGGCGAAGAGAAGAAAACCGGTAGACGGTGCGTTCGATATAAACAATGACCAAGCTTCAACTGCCGGAACCACCGCCTATATGGCTCCGGAGCAGTTTATCACCTACAGAAGCAGCGAGCAATCGGATATTTACGCACTGGGAATACTGTTGTACGAAATGGCCACAGGCTCTCATCCTTTTTCAAATGATCTGCAGGATCAGACAGGATTGGTAGCAGCCATAAAATATGCTACCCCCCGGCTCCCACGGCTGATCAGGCCAGAACTACCAGAAGAGTTGGAGAGAATAATCGGTATAGCCCTGAACAAGCAGCCTGCCAATCGCTTTGACTCGGTGATACAAATTTCCAAATCACTGAAACTATTGATGAAAACCTTGAATTTCGAAGTGGGCGTAGTTCCCGGTGAGAAATCAGCGGTTTTGCCATCTCCCGGGCCAAATAGCAGAAGAAAGGAAAGCACCTTAACCATGCTAGCAGAGAAATTCCTGCAGACAGGGAATGCGGTAATTCCTGACAATTCTATAGCAGTACTTCCTTTTCAAAACCTGGGAAACGAAGGTCAACACCGCTACTACGGGTTGGCTTTGGCCGATACCATCTCCTCAAGACTGGCAAGATTGTCATCCCTGGCGGTGCGGCCTCCCAATGCTTTCCTGGCCCTTTCCAGTAAAGTGCTGGACGTAATCAAAGCCGGAAGAAAACTTCAAGCTCGCTACTGCTTAACCGGTAGTTACAGGAATCAGGAAGAAAGCTTCACACTTGACTGGCAGTTAACAGACGTGGTTACTAAAAAATTACTGGCCGGTGATACGGTAGTGATCCCTTCTTTAGACCTGATAAAAATTCAAACTGAAATATCCGAAGAGGTTTTTACAATACTGGGCAGTATTGGCATCGTACAGGACAAAAAGTTACAGGCGTTTCCAACTGCGCTACCCGAAGAAGTTTCCGAACAATACCTTAAAGCCAGGGCATTGCTTTCCAGGTTCCTGTGGGGTCAAAGCGACCGGCAGGATTTGGAACGGGCCCGGAAAAATTTTGAAGATGTAGTAAAGAAAGTTCCCTGGTTTGCCTCGGCCAGCTCTGGCCTGGGTATGACCCATTTGCACTACGTGATTAACGGATTTGGAGGGCTAACCCATTTCATGTCTGCACAAAGATATCTGGAGGGGGCTTTGACCCTGGATACCGAACATATGGAGGCCAAGATTTACCGGGCCTATACGTACCTGTGGCGGGGAGAAAAGGAAAATGCCAGGCGCGATATCAAATGCCTGCTAAGGAATTCGGGTATTGAAACCGAGTTGTATTACGGTGCCAGTGTGATCATCCAGTTAGATGGCCTGTATGATGAAGCTTTGCAACTGCTTGCCAAAGCTTTGGAATCCAATCCTGTAGCTACCACCCGTATCTATAATCGTCGTGCCAGAATTTACAACTATCAGGGCCGGCTCGATATGGCCTGGCGTGAGGTTGAAAAAGGATTGGCCCTGGAACCGAATCACCCGTTGCTGCTTACCACGCAGGCCTATTTGTACTTCCGGGAAGGGAGATATCAGGAGGCAACTTACGCATTGGAAACCGTATTGAATCTGGATCCATATCGACGTTTGGCTTATCCAACCCTGGCCATGTGCTATATCAGGAATGGAGAACGCAGCAAAGCAGCTTCCCTGATTACCGATGAACTACTGGCGGCAGCAGTTGCCGATTGCGAGATGGCTTACCGGCTGGCAACCTATTGTGTAGTTGAAGAGAATTTCACAGAGGCATTTCACTGGTTGCGTAAAGCCATTTACCTGGGCAACCAGAACTATCCCTGGATTTTACAGAATCCGGTTTGGTCACCTTTAAAATCCCATAGGGAGTTCAAGATGATCCTGGAGGATTTGCATAAAAGCTACCTGAAAAATCAACAAAGATGGAAAAGGTTCTTGTCAGAAATTTGAATAGTAACAGGTTATTGTCATGAATAAGTCTCTATTGACCCTTGCTCTGGGCGCATTTGGTATCGGAATTACCAGGTACATTATGATGGGTATCTTGCCGGATATCGCCCACGATCTGGATGTAAGCATTTCCATTGCCGGCCATCTTATATCGGCATATGCCCTGGGTGTGGTAACAGGAGTGCCTGCCCTGATAATAATTGGAGGTAAGTTACCCCAAAGATCGGTTTTATTGGGGTTAATGATATGGTTTACGGTGTTTAATGCCCTCTCTGCTTTTGCATCCAATTACCCGACCATGCTGGTTGCTAGGTTCCTGGCAGGATTGCCACACGGCGCTTATTTGGCATTGGGTACCGTTGCTGCCAGTGAACTGGCAGTAAGCGGAAAATCCGGGCGCTCAATCGCCATAATGTTTGTTGGACTTACCTTGGCCAATGTTTTTGGGGTACCATTGGGTGTTTTCATCAGCAATGAAATCGGCTGGAGATGGACCTTTGGACTGGTAGGACTGATCGGTTTTTCCACCATTTGGTGTATTAAAACCTGGATTCCGGAACTTCCTCAGGAAGTCAGGACCATCACCAAGCATGATCTCACAATATTTAGCCAGCCCTCGTCCTGGCTGGTGATAGTTACCACTATCGCAGGAACGGCGGGTTTCTTTGCCTGGTATAGTTATATCGCTCCATTGCTTACGGGGGCCGCGGGTTTTCAGTCAGAGGACATACCCTTTATTCTCATGCTGGCCGGCCTGGGTATGACCTTTGGCAATATGTTGGGAGGAAGACTCATCGATCGTTATTCTACTTTAAATACCATTCTCTATTTCCTGGTGGGAATGAGCCTGAGTTTATGCCTGCTGTCATTGGTAGCAGGGAACCAATTGATGGTACTTATCATGACATTTACCATCCCGGTATTTGCATTTAGCTTGTTCGGATCTCTGCGAATGATCATGATCAAGATCTTCAGAAGCTCGCAGGTACTGGGATCAACTATAAACCAGGTGGCTTTTAATGTTGCCAATGTTTTGGGTGCCTTAATCGGTGGATGGTCAATACAGTTTGGATTCAGTCAGGCTACTCCCTGGATTGGGGCGGCTATGGCACTAGCAGGTGCCGCCATCGCCGGATACATGATGATTCGCAGGCAAAGGTCAAGAATGCCCTATTATTATTTTGGCCCCATGAACATTAGAGGAAAGTATGGTGCTTCTAAATGAGACGGCAAAACTGCCTTGCTGTCAAAGTGTTGCTCAAACTCTAATGTTATTCTAATGTGACAAATATCTCGCAATCATCTACAAGGATTTATATTTGTATTTTCCCATATTCTAAACCCTACGGTAATCGCAAAGCAAATATTAGTCATAGAAGATGAACCCAATGTAATGGCTTTTATCAGTCAGGGACTGAAAGAGTCTAATTACGTGGTATTTGCAGCTTACAACGGTCAGAATGGTCTGGAATTACTGAAGCAAAAGGAAATAGATCTCGTGGTACTTGACATTGTTTTGCCCAATATGGATGGCCGGGAGATAGCCCGCAAGATAAGGGATTTGGGATATACCAACCTTCCAATCATCATGCTTACAGCCTTGGGGACAACGGAAAATATCGTAAAAGGACTGGATGCGGGTGCCAACGACTACCTGGTAAAACCCTTTAAGTTTAAAGAACTGCTGGCCAGAATTCGCGCGCATACCCGAAATACACAACAACCGGAAAACTGGCACAGGAAATTAGCTATAGAAGATCTGGAATTGGACCGCGACGCCAAACTGGTAAAAAGAGGCAAAGATGAAATCAAACTGACCTCCACGGAATTCCGGCTGCTGGAATACTTATTGAGAAATAAGAACCGGGTTTTAAACAGAATGGATATCCTGGAAAATGTGTGGGAAATCAATTTCAATATAGGAACGAACGTAGTGGATGTTTATGTAAATTATCTTAGAAATAAAATAGATAAACACTACGAGGTGAAACTTATACATACTGTGATTGGAATGGGCTATGTGCTGAAAGTATCACAGTAATATGCGTTTAAGAACAAAGATCACCGCTATTTTTATTGTTCTAACCAGTTTGTTCCTAACCGGTATTTTTATTTTTGTTTACCATTTTTCAAAGAGATATACAGAAAGTGAGTTCTACTTACGCCTAAAACAAAGGGCAACCATTGCAGCCCAGACGTATCTGGATGAGGATGAGCTAAGTAACGACATTTATGAAGATATCCGGCTGCGCCATCTGCAAGTTTTACCACAAGAAAAGGAGGTTATTTATCCGGTAAATGCCGAAGATAAATCCAGCATACTTACTTTAGACAGCGCCTTACCGCAATCATTTTTTGAGGAAATAGCAATCAATGAGTACGCAGAATTAAAACAGGGTAATTCTCAATTTGTTGGCTTACTTTACCATGACAATGAAGGAGACTTTATTGTGATACTATCTGCCACAAATCTCTATGGAATCAATGAGTTGGCCAATCTGAGAAACACGCTCATCATCGCATTCCTGGTAAGCATTATTTTCATGTTCTTCCTGGGCAGGTACTATTCAAAACAGGCGTTAAGTCCAATTTCAAAAATAATTAACGAGGTGAATTCAATTCGACCAGAAAACTTATCACTTCGCCTGAATACCATCCAAGGCAAGGATGAGCTTGCCGACCTCTCCCGTACTTTTAACAACATGCTCGATCGGCTACAACTGTCGTTTGACCTGCAGAGTAACTTTATCAACAATGCCTCACACGAACTCCGAAATCCCCTTACCGCCATATTAGGTCAGACAGAAATTGCTTTGAACAAAGAGAGAAGTCTTGAAGATTATCACTTAATACTAAAGAATATTGCACTGGAAGCATCCCGCCTGGACTTTCTGGTAAAGGGACTGCTAAAATTAGCCAAGACGGATTTTGACTCCAAAGGACTGGTTATTGAGGAGTTAAGGGTGGATGAACTGATACTGGATATCAAAAAAAACTTGGACGTAGCCATTCCTGAAAATAATGTCACCTTGGATTTTGAAGAGTTACCTGAAGATGATAATTCCATTACCATGTTCGGCAGCGAAACACTTCTAAATGTTGCATTGTTCAATATTCTGGAAAATGCCTGCAAGTTCTCGGAAAACAGTATGGTAATCCTAAAAATACTGGAAGAGGCAGATTACATCTTAATTACGGTGTTAGATGTGGGAGTTGGTATTCCGGAAGATGAATTGAAGAATATTTTCGAACCATTCTTCCGGGCCTCGAATGTTAGGAAAATCGAGGGTTTCGGATTTGGTCTTCCTCTGGCCTACCGGATTATTAAAATGCACTCCGGTGAGATTCGGGTTATTTCTCAATTAAACAAGGGGACACTGGTTAAGATCAGACTCCCCAACAAACACATCCACAAACTCAGGAACAGATAATTCTAATCCTCCTTTAATCTCACTCTTATACCGCTTTAATAGGCGGCTCCTATGTTTACGGGAAAGATTAAAGAGATGAAAAATATATTGATACCTACAGATTTCACGGTTGAATCATTACAACTCGTTGAATACGCCACCTTGAATCATCCGGAGAGTATGTTGAATATCACCTTGGTTGCCGGATTTCACTTGCCGCAGTCTTTCTGGGGCATCGCCCATTATAGCGAAAGAGAACAGGTAAATAATCAGCTCAGTGAAGAATTTAATGCCTTCAGACGCCGCCTGGTGATTGAACACAAGAGCACCATTAATAATATAACTATCAAGCTTTTCACCGGAGTCACTGCCTATGCCTTTAAAAACTTTCTTGAACAGTTGGAAGTGAAAGACGCGGTAGTTCCAAAAGATGGATTTCTATACAACTCAAGCCGCAGTTGGTTTGATACCACAGTATTTCTGAGAAAGACTGTAAGTCATGTGGTAGAAGTAGCGATGGAGCGTGCTCAGAAAGTTAGTGAAAGGAATATTCTGGTGAAAAAGCCTGTTCAGGCGATTGGCTTTACGAAATAGTTTAATCATTAAATATCGATGAAAATTACAACTTCAAAATATTTTAAAACGGACATCAAATCCGGTTTGGTGGTCTTTTTGGTTGCCTTGCCCTTATGCCTGGGGATCGCCCTGGCCAGCGGTGCTCCGTTGTTCTCGGGAATTATCTCAGGAATTGTAGCTGGTATCGTGGTAGGTGCACTGAGTGGTTCTCATTTAAGTGTTTCGGGACCGGCAGCAGGATTAACTGCTATTGTTTTGGCTGCAATCTCTGGTCTGGGATCATTTGAAACCTTTCTGTTGGCGGGAGTTTTAGCCGGATTAATCCAAATCCTGCTGGGATACTTTAAGGCAGGAGTGCTTTCCAATTATATACCCTCAAATGTCATTGAAGGCATGTTATCGGCTATTGGCATCATTATTATTATTTCCCAATTGCCACATGCCGTTGGCTTTGATGAAATGCACGAAGGCGATTTCTTCTTTATCAATGCTGACGGAGAACATCAAATTTTTATAACCCTGGCGAACGCCATTAATTATATACATCCGGGAGCAGTAGTAGTTGTATTGGCTTCCTTGGCTATCCTTATAGCCTTTGAGCAGGTACCCTATTTAAAGAGTCTGAAATCCGTACCCGGAGCCCTGGTAGCGGTGCTGGCAGGCATAGGCATCAATGAACTATTTAGATTGACGGGTTCTTATCTGGCAATTTCTGAAGCACACCTGGTACGTCTTCCTGTTCCTGAGTCGGTCCAGGAATTCTGGAATCAATTTAGTGTGCCAGACTTTTCCCAAATTGGCAATGGAGAGGTATGGGTGGTGGCTCTTACACTGGCGGCAGTTGCCAGTATCGAAACGTTATTGTGCATTGAGGCAGCCGACAAGATGGATCCTCTCAAAAGGTATACCGATACCAACCGGGAGCTCAAAGCGCAGGGTGTGGGCAATATGCTTAGC
>JAUIKU010000228.1 GCA_030430675.1 Bacteroidia bacterium
TACCTTTAATATCCACGTCGTCCAGGTAAGAAATGAACCTCGGATAGCTGGCATCTCTGCTTTTTCCTCCGCTCCCCCGGTACTCGAACTCACCTTTCACAGGGTTGGCTATTTTTCCCTTATATGTCATCTGTGCGTTCGAGGCACTAATAAACGGTTTGGTTACATCGAAATTGTAACCACTCAAATCACAATAGACTTCATTGGGATTGAGGCCTACATTACCCCAGTCAAATCGTCCGCCCTTACCCACAAAAATAAGGCTGGCGGGCATTAAGCCTCCACTGGTTGCCTTTAATGACACCGAATCATTTCTGGTAACAAATGTCAAATTGGCCATACCGATCTTTATCACAGCGCCTGTCAAAGGCATTTGCGGTTCCTCGGCACTAAGAATAAGAGCCCGGGCTTCGTCCGCTGAAGGCTCGGATTCTTCCTCCCAGTCAGTGTCCCATTCGTCTTCCTCGCTGTCCCAGTCACTAAACCAGTCGTTCTCTTCTTCGGATGATGCCTCCTGGGCTTTGTCAGGTTCTTCTGTGGGCAGTGGTTCTTCTATGGTCTCGCCAGAACCTGCTCCGGCATATTCAAAATCTATGGTGCCACCCTCTACCAGCAGTGAATTGTAATTTGTGGAGTAAAGTGATCGCTTTTCCAGTATTGATTCGGTAGCCGCCAAGAATGCCAGGACCTCTGTATTTTTCTGATATTGGGCAGACCCCTCCAGGGTGGTAACGAAGTTATCAAATGCCTGTCCGCCAATTTCGCTGTGTCCGGCCGCAGTGATAATTACCTTCACTAATTGCTGAAAGTGTGGATCGAGTTTAAAACCCTTCTGTTTAAGTTGAGAAAAAGCGTTAACCAGCTTCTTCTTCTGCGGCAAAGAAATTTCTCCTTTCCAGACCTGCTCAAAATCCATTCCCAGCTGAGGCATTCCCCTGTCAGTGAGCACGGCCGACATCTCCTGGCCAAATAGCAGGGGGTCGTCGGAAAGTTCAACCGTCTGTGCTTTCAGGTTGACCGACAAGAAAAGCAATACCCAGATCAGAATATATCGGCGTTTCATTGCACTAATTTTTTCTTAGCTTTAGACAGGCCCATTGGCTCTCAGCCGTTTGATTCTCAAGTTTTAACCCCAATGCCTCACATTTGTTAACGATATCGGGTAAGTCAAAGGTATAAAAACCACTCAATATTAATGTTCCGTGCGAAACCAGTCCCTGGTGGTAAAGAGGTAATTCCGAAAGCAATACATTCTTATTGATATTGGCATATATTATGTCAAACCTGCAATCAGCTGCCAAATCATTCACTGTCCCCTCTTTAACGGAGATATTGAAGCAACTGTTCAGCACCATATTATCGACCGTATTGTTCACCGCATACGGATCGCAGTCCACTGCGACAATTTCTCTGGCACCCAGTTGCTCCGCCAGAATGCTTAGTATACCGGTACCGCATCCCAGATCCATCACAGTTTTATCAACGTGATCAATATTTAGCTGGAACCGGATGACCTGTCTGGTGGTTTCATGGTGTCCGGTACCAAAGGCCATCTTGGGATCAATTATGATTTCATGGGGAAAATTGGACCTGGATTGATGAAAACTGGCCCTGATCCTACATTTATCATCTATCTCTATAGGTTCGAAAGTCTTTTCCCAGATTTCATTCCAGTTTTGATCTACCAGCTTTTTTAATTTAAAGCTAGAGGCCAGGGCATACCTTTCAAACAGCTGTTCCAATATTTCAGGATTGTGGTTTTTTAACGGTTGGTAGGCTTTAAACCCACGGTTAGTATCAAGAAAGGATTCATATCCCAGTTGATACAACTCTGCGGTCAAAAGATCTTTAAGATCCTCCTGACAACGAATGTCGACTTCTACAAAATCCATTAATTATTGCATCCGGCAAATGAAAGGATGTCGGTGTAGAATATTGCAAAGTCTGCCAGGCCCCGACTGCGCTCGATAAAGATAGAGAAGTTTGCAAATGCCGGTTGATCAGTAATAAACCAAACACCTGGTTCGTCAGCCATCAGCCGGTTATCTTCTATAAATACCACCAGATCGGCAAATGCTTCCGAGTCCTCTACAAAAACTTTAAAGTTAGCCTCGTTGGGGTTGTCGGTGACGTAAACTACCCCGTACAACTGGCAAACATCAAATCCCTGAGCATACACAACTTCTGCACAAACACCCACTAATACGAGGATAAAACTAAGCCCCACTGTTTTAATAACCCATCTCATTTAGCCTGCAATATTACATTCATTGGATTTGAATCCTATTCACAGACTATTGGCAATGGCTATAAAGTCATCCGCATTCAGACTAGCACCTCCGATCAGGCCCCCGTCTACATCGGCCCCGGCAAAGATCTCCGAGGCATTGGAAGGTTTGCAACTTCCCCCGTAAAGGATAGGGATCTTGTTGGCAATTTGTGCACCATATTTTCCGGCGATGTGCTGCCTGATGGAAGCATGCATCTGCTGCGCCTGTTCTGCAGTGGCAGTTCTTCCCGTTCCGATGGCCCAGATAGGTTCGTATGCCACTATTAACTGACTGATGCTCTCCTGAGGCAGATGGAACAGACTTTCCGTGAGTTGTCCATTAACAAAAGTCTCCTGCTGATCGGTCTCCCTTATGGACAAAGGTTCTCCGCAACAGAATATTGGAATAATTCCCTGATCCAAAGCCGTATCTACTTTTCTGGCCAGCAATTCATTGGATTCCTGAAAATATTCCCGCCGTTCACTATGACCCAGTATCACATACTCCACTGCCAGTGACTTTAGCATGGCTGCAGAAATTTCCCCGGTATAGGCCCCTGCCAGCTCCTGATGGCAGTTTTGAGCTGCCACATGCAGTCCATTGGAACCAGACAACCGTTCAGTTAGATAATTCAAATAAACATAAGGTGGGGCCAGGATAACTTTATCAGCTTTAACTGATTGCCCGTTAACCTGCTGTTGGATCTCAGCTACCAGATTCTCAGCCTGGCTCAGGTCTTTGTTCATTTTCCAGTTGCCAGCAACGATTTGATCTCTCATAAGTAATGGTTTTCTTAAATATAGATGTTATTGGTTTTCCTGCGCAGACAATTTGGGCTTTAAATATTGGGCCGTGTGATTGTCTTCAAGTTCAATGAGTTTTTCCGGGGTACCGGTAAAACAAACTGCTCCTCCCTTTTCTCCTCCCTCCGGGCCCAGGTCGATGATCCAGTCGGCGCTTTTGATTACCTCCAAATTATGTTCGATAACTAAAATTGTATTCCCCTGCTCAATTAAGGCACTAAATGCCGATAATAATTTCTCGATGTCATGAAAATGCAAACCGGTAGTAGGCTCATCAAAAATAAAAACCGTATGCTGCTGCAGGTCCGCACTTCCCCTGCCCAAAAAACTTGCCAGTTTTACCCGCTGCGCCTCTCCCCCGCTTAGTGAATTGGATGACTGTCCCAGGGTAATGTATCCCAAACCAACATCTTGTAGCGGTTGTAGTTTGCGGGTAATTGCCGGGTTTTCACTAAAGAATTCCAGGCTGTCGTCCACCGTTAACTCCAGGACATCCGCAATGCTCTTCCCCCGGTATTTAATTTCCAGAATTTCTTCCTTAAATCTCTGACCCTGGCAACTTTCACAGGTAAGTTGAATATCGGCCATAAACTGCATTTCGATACGCACCTTGCCCTCACCCATGCACTCTTCACAACGCCCTCCCTCTACATTGAATGAGAACAAAGCCGGCTTGTAGCCGCGCTGCCGGGATAGTCCCTGTGAGGCAAATAACTGACGGATACCATCGTATGCCTTAACATAGGTTACGGGGTTGGACCTGGAGGACTTTCCTATAGGATTCTGGTCAATCATTTCCACCTGGGTAATCTTGCCCAGATCGCCAGTCAGCTGATCATAAGGCCCCGGGGTCTTTCCTGGCATATCGAGCGCCCGACTCATGGCCGGATACAAAATTTCCGTGACCAGGGTACTTTTCCCCGACCCGCTTACCCCTGTTACCACGGTAAGGGTATCCAGAGGAAACCCCACAGAGATGTTTCGGAGGTTGTTAGCGCGTGCTCCTTCCAGAACTATACTATCTTTCCATTTTCTCCGGTTAGCGGGTACGGGAATCTGATCAAGTCCATTGAGGAACCGTGCGGTATGCGTATTTACCTCCGAGCTCAATTCTTCCATACTACCCGAAAATACCAGCTCACCACCTTGAGTGCCTGCATCCGGACCGATGTCTATCAGATGGTCTGCTTCCCTCATCACTTCCTCCTCGTGTTCCACAATGATCACTGAATTTCCCAGGTCTCTCAGTGATTTAAGTACTTCAATCAGCCTGCTGGTATCCCTGGGATGTAATCCGATACTTGGCTCATCCAGAATATACATGGATCCTACCAGGGCACTGCCCAGAGAGGTGGCCAGCCTGATTCTCTGGTATTCTCCTCCGGACAATGTTGAAGTTAACCTGTTGAGATCCAGATAACCCAGTCCTACTTTTGACAAATACTCCAACCGGTTGACAATTTCAATTAGAATTCTTTTAGCCACCTGATGATCGTGTGACGGCAATTTCAAACCCTCAAAAAATAGCAAAGCCTGCTCAATGGGCATCAGCACCAAATCGGTTATGGAATGGTCTGCTATCTTGACATAACCAGCATCTTTACGCAGACGACTACCCCTGCAATCGGGACAAACAGTCCTGCCACGATAGCGGGACAACAGCACACGGTATTGAATTTTATGACTTTTTGATTCCAGGTGTTTGAAGAATTTATCTAATCCCTTAAATGTCCCTTTACCCTCCCACAACAACTTCACCTGATCATCGGATAGGTCCTGGAATGACCGGTGAATTGGAAACTGCCAGTCCATTGCCTGCTCCAATAGTGGCTTAAGCCATTTTTTCATGGTCTCACTACGCCAGGGAACAATCGCTCCTTCATAGACCGATAGCTCTTTGTTGGGAACTACCAGATCCTGGTCAATCCCCAGTATTTTACCAAATCCCTCACATCGCCTGCAGGCACCAAAAGGATTATTAAAGCTAAACAGGTTGATCGTGGGCTCTTGAAATTCCATACCATCCCTTTCAAATTTATCGGAATAGCTTTGCACCGATCCATCGCCCAGGATCAGCTTACAGATCCCATGACCTTCAAAAAAGGCTGTTTGCACAGAGTCGGCCCAACGGTATTGATCATCTTCAGACTCCTCCTGATGGGGCCGGCTGGTTCCCCGGTCGATCAGGATATCGATTTTGTCGAATGTGGATGAAGAAGAATTATCCAGGAATTCTTCAATATATTCTGCCTTATGATTTACTAACAGCCTGGTATATCCTTTCTGCAGCAATAATTCCAGTTCATCTTTCAGGGAACGGCCATTTTGACGAACAAGGGGGGCGGCAATCATAAAACGTTCTCCCTGGGGAAGGTCAACGATTACATCAACCACATCAGACACGGAGTCTCTGGAGACCAGTTCTCCACTGATAGGAGAATAGGTTTTTCCCACCCTGGCAAATAAAAGTTTCAGATAATCATAGATCTCGGTGGTGGTCCCTACGGTTGAGCGCGGATTCCTGGTATTGGCTTTTTGTTCAATGGCAATTGCCGGAGAAATTCCCCTGATGTAGTCGACCTCAGGCTTTTCCATTCTGCCTAAGAACTGTCGGGCATAAGAACTCAGGCTTTCCACATACATTCTCTGGCCTTCTGCAAAAAGTGTATCAAAGGCCAGAGACGATTTCCCGGACCCGGATAGACCAGTCACCACTACCAGCTTGTTGCGTGGAATTGCTACCGATAGTGATTTCAGATTATTTACCCTGGCTCCCTTTATCAGGATATATCTTTTGGGATCAAGCTGGTCTAATTCTGTCTGTTTAACAGGAGCTTCTATTGGCATAGCCGCAAAGATACGACAGCTGTAAAAAATTTTGTAATATCCCTACAAATCATACAACTGTAATTAGAAAGACAAACCAGTCAAAAAAATTTAGATATTTTCAAAGTAATTTTGGATTGATAATTGTGAGTGTTATACTAGAATTAAATAGTTGACACATTCAATAATCCAAAGTTTGAGTGTCGAGAGCACTTGATTTTTGAAGCAGTGCAGTTAGAAAATTTTGCAGATTAACTGCTATTTTTCTACATTTAGAGTTGATCTCGAATTAATTTTTAAAATTTAACCTTCCTAATAAAACAATATGGCATAAACTTCTACGTTACTAAACAGGTTATGAAATGATGCAGAATTCATTAAGTGATAGCAAGCTAATATCACTTTACAAAACTGGTAACGAGGAGGCTTTTGCGGAATTGTTAAATCGTCATAAGTCCCGGGTTTTCACGACCATTTACTTAATTGTAAAAGACAATTATATTGCTGAAGATTTGATGCAAGAGACCTTTATTAAGGTCATTAATACCATCAAATCGGGGAAATACAACGAAGAAGGGAAGTTTCTTCCCTGGATACTTCGGATAGCACATAATCTTGCTATTGATCACTTTAGAAAAGCCAAAAGGTATCCCACCATTGTTATGGAAGATGGGAGTAACGTATTTAACACCATGGAGTTTTCTGAGGAATCAATGGAATCAAAGCAGATCGTCAGAGATACTCATGAAAAGCTAAAGATGCTGATTCAGGAGTTACCTCCGGCGCAAAAAGAGGTACTGATTATGCGTCACTATATGGAAATGAGTTTCCAGGAAATTGCCGACGCTACTCAGGTAAGTATCAACACCGCTTTGGGGCGAATGCGATATGCTTTGATCAACTTGAGGAAAAAAATGAAGAAATACAATATCGCCTATGACCAAAACATTTACCCCCAATGACGTACTGCGTTACCTGTACAAAGAGACCAGTCCGGTAGAAAAGAAACAACTGGAAGAGGCTATGCTTGTTCATGCCGATCTGAGGGATCAATATCTGCAGTTAACAAGTATTAAGGAGCAACTGGACCAGGTCCAAGAAACGCCCAGAAAAGACACCATTCAGACCATTCTGGAATACGCGAAATCCCAGCAGACGATTTTGTCCTGATTTGATGTCCGGTTCTACCGGGAGTTACCTAATAAAGCATGGTAAATCCTTGTTAAATGGACTGGCATTTGGGTAATTTCGGGTATGAAGATTCTGATCGTCCATCAGTATTTCAATACACCTCAAAGCGGTGGTCCACTGCGATCGTATTATCTG
>JAUIKU010000229.1 GCA_030430675.1 Bacteroidia bacterium
GGTATTGGCGGCATAAGCCCAACCTGAGTTGACATATTCATCCAGCATTAGGATGGCTCCCTTGGTTCCGTCTTTATATTCCACGATAACCGCCCGGGGCGTTTTTACCAGCTCCCGCATGGATCCGGTGGCTTTGTCCTTAATGGTGTTACAGGCGGCATCAACCAGTTCCTGTGATATTTTTCCGGAATCCAGGGCGTCCCAGACGTCTTTTCCTTGCAATCCCTGTACTCTAACCACTCCGGTTTCTCCACCTGCCCGTCGTTCCACCATGCATTGCAGAATTTCTGTCACATGGAACCCATAGGCATCCAGGGAGGCATATCCAATGGCCACTGCTTCGGATATTTTGGTTCCCACCGGATGCACCAGATGCGGGTCACGCCAGCAATAGGGCAGCGATGAGCCTGCCATCATAGGCACCTGCAGTTCCTGCGCCCGATCGTACACCCACTTGCTATCCAGCCAGCTGTAGGCTAAATGCTTATCGGTAAACACCGGTACCGATGTATTGGAGGCATCGAACACCCTGAAAATCTGCTCCAGGTAGTTCATACGGGGATACATCTTGATTCCCAGGCGACTTTTTGCATATTCACCGTGTTCTCCGATATAGACCACTGCATCCACTGCCAAACTGTCTCCACCCAGGGTCAGCGCCTCTGCGATGGTCGGGTAAAGCGTAACGCCGTTCATTTCGGCTATGCGAACCCCTGTGTCATTGTCACCGATCTGATCGATCCACATGGAAACGATTTTTACCTGAGGGTCAACCATCCCCTGGTCGGTAGGAATGCCCAGCAAGAGTTTGGAGCCGATTACATCGGCATGGGAACTGGGTCGATATATATTGGCGATAAAGGCCACATTTTTGGGGCCGTCACCAGGTATCATCCCGGAGACCTGGTTGAGAACAGCGGCGGCAGTATTTTCGCCTCCCCAGTTAAAGGCTGGGACTAAGGGCAAGCCGGAAGCAGCCATTATCGATTTTTTGATAAACCCTCTTCGAGGTTGGTTCTTATTGGAATTCATATGATAATTAGGTTAAAGCTTACTCTAAAATCCCATGGCATAGCCGTTGCGGCGGGGATCAGCGCCACCCATTTTCCATCCGCTTTGGTGGTCGATGGTGATACCCTGCACACCTCCCACGGTCATGGTCCATTCTCCCAGGCTGGTGTCGAGCACATACCCCATGGCCTGCAGGGTTTTGCGGACTTCCTCCGGTACCCTGGTTTCAATGATCAACTCTTTGGCGGGCAGGGCCCCTAATTCGTCTTTCCAGCGGAACCGGGGGGCACTGATGGCATTCTGTATGTTCATGTCGAAATCAATGACATTCATTGCCACCTGCGGCACCGATTGCAGTATTCCAAAGCTGCCGGGTGAGCCTACAATGAACTGTGGCTTGCCATCCTTATGGAACTGGAACATACTTCCAACACACCAGGCCACGGCTTTACCGGGGGCCACACTGTTGGCTCTGCCGGGTTCCAGGGTCATCCAATCCATGCCATTGTTAAAAACCAGCCCTGTTTTGCCGGCCACGTAACCCGAGCCAAATCCGCCGCCATGGGTTTGGGTGATCACCACCGCATTTCCCCACTGGTCGGTAGCGGATAAACTGGTGGTGGAAAATTTGAATTGATTATGGTTCGCATCCTGAGTATAGGGGAGCGTGTTTATCATGGACCCCAGATCGCCTTTTTTCTTCATGGAAGCTTTTCTTTGTTTGACTCTGTCAACCACTTTTTTTCGCTGCCCGTCGAGATACTGATCAGACAGCAGCCGGTCCACCGGGACCTCTACGAAATCGGGATCGCCCACATACTGATCGGTGTCCAGTCGACACAGTTTGATGGTTTCGAATAAATGGGCCAGGTAGTCGACACTGTTATGTCCCATGGCAGCCAGGTCGAACCCTTCCATGATCTTCAGGGTTTGCATCTGCTGGATGCCCATGCCCGGAGGCGGGTGATTGTAAACGGTATACCCGCGGTATTGGATGGAAATAGGGTCTACCCATTGTACTTTGCCGGGGACCGCAGCCAGGTCTTTTTCGGTAATAAACCCGCCATCCTGTTTGAATGCTTCGGCAATTTGCCGGGCGATATCTCCCTGGTAGAAAACTTCAATGCCTTCTTTGGCAATGCGCCGCATGGTGTGGGCCAGCGGTTTATTGGTAAAGGTATCCCCAATTACATAGGGATCTTTGCCGTTTTTGAGGAATATGGCGGCGGATTCAGGATAGTTGATTACCCTGTCTACCGTCACTGCCCACATGGCCTGATCCATTTCGGTAATGGGAACTCCATTTTCAAGGTAGTCGATGGCGCTTTCAAAAACCTCAGCCAGTGACATGGTGCCGTAATCTTCCAGCGCCCTGTTCCACCCCGCCAGGTTACCCGGGACCGCCGGAGCCCGGGGGCCCACTGTTTCCAGGGTGCCACCATGTCCGGCACCATCCGCCAGTTTGGTATCGGAAGCCATCATGGTTGCTTTAAAGGTTTCCGGCACCCAGCCGCCAAAAACCAGGGACCGTACTTTATTTTCTTTGGCGGAGTAGAGCAGCATATATCCCACACCCCCGGTACCGGACATATAGGGCTCCACCGCATTCAGAGCGGCTGCCGATGCTACGATGGCATCAATGGCGTTGCCGCCTTTCATCAATACTTTCTGTCCCGCCAGGGTGGCCAACGGATTGGCAGTAGCCACCATCCCCTGTTTACCTGCCGCCATGGGCCGCAAACTTTGTTTGGCAGCCTGGCCGTATGCTGACAGGCATAATATCCAAAGGATCAAACCCAGTAACAGCCCTGGAGTCAGTTTTTTTGATACTGGAAACAATTCAGACATAAACACGAGATTTTAATCAAACCATTAGTTAAGCAGGGTGATTTAGAAAATTAGGATGGATCAGGTAAATTAAAGGCTAATTTTCAACTGGTCAAGTGTAAATGAAAATAATGATGGTTGATGGTAAAATCAACATCACCCAAAGCCAGCTAGTCGAGGTAGAGAAGAATTAATGTTTGGTAGATCTAGGATTGCATCACTGCTTGCTTTTCATGGTCCAGCAACCACTTTTTCCTGGGCAGACCTCCGCCATATCCGGTGAGGTGCCCGTTGGCGCCAATTACCCGGTGGCAGGGAATTATGATCGCTACCCTGTTGTGCCCATTGGCATTGGCCACAGCCCGAACTGCCGAGGGCCTGCCCATGGCGTGGGCCATTTGCTGATAGCTGACTGTCTCCCCAAAACCAACCTCCATCAATTGACGCCAAACCTTCTGTTGAAAGTCAGTGCCTGGAGTATCCAGCGGTAGATTGAATGCCGTTCTTTCACCCTGGAAATATTCCTTAAGTTGCCGCTTAACAACTTCCAAAGGTTTATTCTCTCCTACAATGATTTCAGCCCTAAGCAATCGTGTCAAATCCCTTAGTTCTGTTTCCAGCATTCGCCGGTCGGTAAACTCCAATAGACACAACCCCTTGTCGGTAGCACCGGCGTACATAGGACCCAGGGGAGTACTGATGCGTTGAATTCGTATGAGATTTAGCTTCCGGGCATTTTCAGGAGAGGTTTTGAGTAGATTTTTAAAAGAATAACCAAAACCACTTAAGGATTCATACCCGGAGTCAAAAGCGGAAGCAGTTACCGGGTGGCCGTTTTTTAATTTTTCGTAGGCAGAATTGATTCTGAGCATTCTCTGATAGGCCTGAAAGGTCATATCAAAATGTGATTTAAACCATCTTCTGATTTTTTCGGGAGCAATTCCCATTTTCTTCAGGTCCTGATCCCTGACTTTGTGATGGGGGTTTTCAGATAATACTGTCATGACCTGTCTCACTTCAGTTGGAGGCTCGCCTATATTTTGGGTGGGCTTACATACTTTGCAGGGACGAAACCCATATTGCAAAACTTCACTGAGGTTGTGGAAAAAATCGACGTTCTGCATTTTGGGTTTGCGGGCACTACAGGTGGCTATGCAAAAAATGTTGGTGGTTTTAACCCCGGCATAGAATACCCCCAGGTATTGACTGTCCTTCTCAACTAAAGCCCGATAATATTCATTAATAGTTTTGATGTCTGAAACCATGACTACAATTTTTTAGTGTACCCCAAAGAGAAATATTTCAGGAACAACCGGCAACCGAAAAGTTGACAAGCAATTGAAGTTATCATTTATCAGGTGTTATAATCCTATAAAATCCGGCCTAATTCAGGAATATTTTAGGGCTTTCAGGTTGGTTTACCCGAGTGAAAAGCATCATTACCTGTTTGATTATTAGCTATTTATAGTACCACTACTAACTAAAACTTAAAGAATTTTTTGCTTTTCTTGAACCTAAACCCTACTTTTGAGATTGGTACTATGCCGATATTGAATAGAAAATTTTCATTATTGACCTAATTTAAAATCTATGCGTTGGGACTTAGAATCACGTAAATTAGCGTATAAGAATGAAGAGAAGCAGTTCGGAAAACCTCAAGTCAGCTTCGAACAGGAATTGGATAATCTCAAGACCATTCTGGCCAATGGCCCGGTTAAGGACCGGGGATACGGAGTTCTCAGAAAGAAACAGGTAGCAATTATAATGGGTATTGTAGTACTGGGCTTCATGTTGGGTATGGCTTACCTCTATCTCCTGTAGCGGCCTCAAGGCTTCTTTAAAGTGTTAAAATTTAAAGTATTACCATCCCGCATGGCACCAAACCCCTTGTTTCGCTTTGGTCATATATCGCTTTCCTGGTGTATTTAATCAATGTCTGCGACTATGATTTAATGTATATCGCTGACAATTAGCTAAATATTAACATTATTTTAACAAAAACTTAAATATAAGGTAGTGCAGCTTTTTGATTAGAGCATTACCTTTCAATCCGTCAAATCAATTGATTGATGGTTATTGTTGCACTGGAATAGTTACCCAGGAATTGTAGTTATGCCCTATAAAATAGATACTGAGAAGATCAAGGCCAACGGATCACATCAATTGTTGATCAAGCAAAGGTTAAAGTATCAGCAGGATATGGATGACCTTCGCAGCATTATGGTGAAAGATCCTAACAAAACTTCGCATAAAAAAAGAAACAGGAAAAGGCAATTGCTCATTTTACTCAGCTTGTTATCAATTATAGCAATGTTAGCCATACTGGTTTTCTATGCCTCGTCAGCGGGCTCAAGATAATTATTAATACTAAATTCGCGGCACCAATCAACTTAGGGTTTAGGCCGGCGGTGAAATGATCACCGTTGGGAATCTTGTGATGTAATATGCGGGCATACGGTATTTTTCTAAGAGATCATTTCAGGGAGGTTTCATTTGGTTGGCTGCTCACATTTTATTCGAGTTTCGGGCAGACTTTTTATATCTCACTGTTCGTGCCTTTTCTGTTGACTGAACTGGAGATCAGCAAGGGTTTGTTTGGCGGAATTTATGCTGCAGCTACGGTTATAGCTTCATTCATACTGCTGGGGATAGGTTCCAGGGTCGATTACCAGCCGGTAAAACCGTTCACCCAAAAGGTGGTATTGGTACTCATTTTATCTACTGTGTTGCTTGCGGTTACTATACACTGGGCCATGCTTTTTATCAGTTTGCTGGGCTTGCGATTGGCAGGACAGGGATTGATGTCTCATATCAGTATGAGCGTGATGTCACGGCGTTTCACCTTGGACAGGGGCAAAGCACTGAGTCTTTCTTCTCTGGGTTACTCAATGGGGGAGATGCTGTTTCCACCCCTGATCGCCGTTTTGTTGACTCTGTGGCACTGGCGGGCAGGGGCATTGTTTTCAGCGGCTTTAATTCTCACCATAGTGCCTTTAATTCAACAATCTGCCCTGGAGAATCTCAACCCCAATACCGAAAAGACCCAGTCAGGACAGCGATTCTATTGGCAGATGATGAAGGAAGCTCGCTTTTGGGTGATTGCCTGGCCCTTGTTTTCTCAGGGTTTTTTAGTCACCGGTATTTTCTTTTACCAGTATTTGTTGGCCGAGGAGAAAGGATGGCCCTTGGAGATTTATGCACTTCTTTTTGCCGGGTACGGAGGAGTAAGACTGATATTTTCCCTGTTTGGAGGTTCCCTGACGGACCGGTGGTCTGCCACCAGGCTATTTCCGTTTTACCTGGTCCCTTTTTTATTGGCCCTGGCGCTGTTGAGCATGGGTGGCAGTCTGTGGTTAGCAGGTACCTATCTGCTTTTAATAGGAATTTCAGTTGGTCTCAGCGGACCTATCAAGGCGGCTGCTATTGCTGAGCTTTTCGGAGTAGCCCAGATTGGCCGGGTATCCAGCCTTTTTACCGTGGTGATGGTGATCAGTTCGGCGCTGGCTCCTATGCTTCTGGGCATATTCCTGGATATGGGCATCAGCTTTGAGTCAATGGCTCTGGTATTATCCGGATTATTGCTGCTGGTAATCATTCACAATTTCAGGATATTTAGATTGAACAGGGGGACAAAAGTCAGCATGGAAGATCAGGAACCGAGAAGTTCGAATTAGGTCAAATCTTCCAGGATGGCGTAGGGAGCGTCCTTTTTAACCGCACTAATTCCATTTTCCATGGCCTGGGTGGAATCATAGGTTTCACTGGTACTTATTATCTCACCGTTGGCTGATTTCAGTACATAATAAAATTTACCATCAATGGATGCTCTTCTTTCAAACCTGTCATCAATAGCGGCATTTTTTCTGATAGAGGCAATGCCGTTTTGACTGCCGGATTTCGATCGATACGCTTCACTCTGTAAAATATTTTCTCCGTTTCCAGACTTCAGATTGAAGTAGAATTGTCTGTCATTACCATTGAACAAGGTGAATTTCGGATCGGCCAACTGCTTGGTATTTAGGTTTAGCAAAAAGGTATTTTATATGCCTTTAAGGTATTTAGCGGGAGGTTAGAACCATGAAACACATTATGCAAATTTTGTAATTATTATTGCATTTGGTGAAAGACTTCTTATACCCCTGTTAAAAGGTATACCCCACAGAGAGCCGAATGTTGCGGTTGTAGGTTGACAGGTATTCGGTGCCATCTACTGTCAAAAGGCCCAGTTCACCGCTGAGGTTGATGTTAAATCCATTGGGAAATTCATAGCCCAGCCCCAGTACCGGTGCGAAATCGAACTCACTGATGGTATCGGTAGTGTCTTCTCCATCGGTAATTTTGGTGCCGTCCACCTCCAGGTCGTATTTGCTG
>JAUIKU010000230.1 GCA_030430675.1 Bacteroidia bacterium
CTGGTAAAGGCGCCCAACTGGTACAGACGAAACGCAGTATAGAAGGCCGCCACCAGCAACAATCCGGAAATGCCCAGCAGGACCCGTCTACGGATTATTTTATTCATTTCGGTCGGGAATAAAACATGAGGTATTGCTTGAATTCCTTAATCAATTGTTTGTTAAATTGTGCCAAATGTCAGCAATCGGGAACTAAATGCGCCAACTTCAAAAACGATCCCTGGAGTTCCTATCCAAAGTTATCTTCAAATATTCCTGGATTATAATTGCAGCATTCACCGGTCTGGCAGTTTTTGGTTTTTTCTACACTACATCAAATCTTGGCGTCAACAGTAATACCGCCGAGATGTTTGATGAGCAACTCCCATTCCGGCAACTGAGGGATCAATATAAGCAGATATTTCCTGCCACGGAAGACAACATGGTGATTGTGGTTTCCGGGGAGGTACCGGAAATGGTAGCCAGTACTGCCGATTCCCTGGCGGAGGAATTCAAGTCACGAGAAGATCTGTACCAGTCGGTTTTTCAACCAACAGGTGAAGATTTTTTCAAGAAGCATCAATTGATGTACCTGGATACTACCACGCTGATCCAGTTATCCGAACAGTTGATAAAAGCCAGGCCCATGATGGCATTTCTCAGCGAGAATTACAGTCTGAAGGGCTTGTTTTCTTTCCTAGGCCTGATGATAAGGTACAGTTCCGCTGACCAGCGGGAAGGAATCGCCCCCATGATCAATAAAATGGATTCGGTATTGTTAACCACCTTGTCCGGAGGTGAACAATTATTGTCATGGCAGCACCTGATGGGAACCGAAAGCCTTGGTGAGACCGGGTATAGTTTTATTCAGATAAAACCGGTACTGGACTATAGCAAAATAAGGCCTGCTAAAGAAGCTATTGAGCAGGCGCATAGCATAGCTGCGGATTATACCTCAAAGTACGTACGGGTACGTATTACCGGGAAAAAAGCCATGACCTATGAGGAAATGGGCAGTGTAATGGCAGGTGCCATTCAGGCCAGTATACTGGCGCTTTTCATGGTTAGCCTGATATTGTGGTTTGGTCTGAAGTCACTGAGGTTAATTGCTGCTACCTTGTATACATTGATCATAGGATTGATACTCACTGCGACCTTTAGTACCTGGGCAGTGGGACATCTCAACATGATCTCAGTGGCATTTGCAGTACTCTATATTGGACTAGGGGTTGACTATGCAATACACATTTGTCTGCGCTATCGGGAGTTTTTGGGCGACGCCATGGATATAAAATCAGCCATTGCCAGTAGTATTCATCATATTGCTCCTGCCTTGATCCTTAGTACCCTTTCCACCTCCATAGGGTTCTATGCTTTTATACCAACAGATTTTACCGGAGTCTCGGAGTTGGGTATAATTGCCGGAACAGGCATGTTTATCAGCTTGGTGGTTACTGTGGTGTTGCTGCCTTGCCTTCTCCATATAATGTCCGGGTGGCGGAGCCAACGTGTTTCTGACCGAAGAATTATAAAAGGGCCGATCGTTGAAAAATATTACCGGCAAATTAGGTGGGTGACGCTGGGATTGACTGTCGCTGCCCTTTTAATACTTCCCAATATTGCATTCGATTACGATCCTATAAATCTCAGGGACCCAAATAGCGAATCGGTTGCCACTGTGCGGGAGCTGATGGCTGAACAGAACTTCACACCCTGGAGCTTAAATGTGGTATCGGAGGACAGTACTGCACTTGCCAATAGCAAAGCAAAATTGAGAGCGTTGCCGGAAGTTGGACAAGTGATTAACCTCTTCAGCTTTGTTCCGGTGCAACAGTCTGTAAAAATTGCCAGGATACACCAAATAAAAGCGGAGCTGGGTCAGATCTCCAAGCCTTCGTTTGTCTTTGACGCGGTTCCAATACCGGATCAGGAAAGGTCCATTAGTGAATTTGGGAAACTACTTTCCAGTGCTGCTTACGCAGGAAATAAGTCGCTTGAACAGTTTGGGGAGCATCTGATGGTCCTATCAGACACCCTGCGTCAACTGGATGCACCGGAAGCTAAGGCCCTGGTTGAAAAATTTCAATATGGCCTAATGGCAGCCCTTCCCTACACTGTAACCGGTTTGATAAACAGCCTGGAACCCGGGCCTGTGTCGTTGGCTAACCTGCCACCTGCATTGACAGAGCGATGGGTATCCAACCGGGGCCAATTTAGAACCCAGGTGATGCCAGCAGAGGTGCTGCATACCAATGATGATATGAAGAAGTTTGCATCTGCGGTTCAGCAGGTGGCACCTGAAGCTACCGGCGACCTGATGGTGACTATAGCGTCAGGAGATACCGTGATAGCGGCTTTCAGGCAGGCGATATGGTATGCTTTGGTAGCTATTTCCATTCTGCTTATGATATATCTGAGAAGCATTCGGGAGACACTTTTTATTTTGCTGCCCCTGATTCTGGCTGGTATATTTTCTGCCGCTCTGACTGTTTTGCTGGGGATAGAATTCAATTTTGCCAATATTATTGCTATTCCATTGCTTTTGGGCCTGGGAGTGGACAACGGTGTTCATATTGTCCACCGGGCAAAGACCGAAAGCGGCGGCAAAAGCTTGCTGCAAACCAGTACTGCACGGGCGGTATTCTTCAGTTCTTTCACCACACTTTTCAGTTTTGGAAACCTGGCTTTTTCTCCACACCGGGGAACTGCAAGTATGGGTTGGCTGCTCACCATTGGGGTGATTTTTGTAGTGTTAACCACATTGCTGGTGTTACCGGCTTTCTTGCCGAAAACAGGACCGAAGATTAGGGATTGATCCAGTCTGTAGTTGGTGGTTGTGTATCTATATCGAAGTAGGCTTTCCTGGCTTTGGTCCAGATAGCTGGAGTTAGTGACACAGAAGGTTCGTTTTCCGTCAAACTGCGGTGCAATTTTTGCACCTCCGCCGTCAATTCTTGAAGACCGGTAACTTCTGCCAAATAAGTGGCGCTGGGTTCATTAATTGACAAGTGGTCCAACCAACCATACAGGGCGTTTTCTATTGCCTTTACCTCTTTTGATTGTATGGCTTTTTTTAAGCGGCTGAAGTAGTAACGCTCAGAATTCAAATATTGCTTACGTCTGTTTTGGAAATAAAGGACAGTTCTCCACAAACTTTTAATTATCATCCAAATTGTGATCATCGAAATGATGACCACGGTGATGAACTGTGGTAATGTCAATCCAAAAATGGAAATAGGTTGGTCTTCGCTCTGCGCGGCTACTGCCTCGCGGGCACTCTGAATATTTAGTGAATCGCGAATGCTTTTCACCATCCCCAGGTCAGGGTTAGGCAACACCTTCAAAGTAATTTCTTTCAAGGTCTTTTTATACAACTTTTCCCGGGATGGATGGAACCAGTAGATTGTTTTGGCAGGGATAGTGACATCTCCTTCTTCCGTAAACAGATAGCGCATGGTTTCTGTACGGGTGGCATAGATAGCGGTTTTGGTCTTGTGGCTTTGTACCTGGCTGCGGGACGGGTATTGGCTGACACCCGGAATGCTGTCCCAGGCCAGTGGAGGTATTAGTTCAGCCACGGTACCGTAGGCAGTGCGGGTAATGCTCCGGGTCCATACGTCACCGGTCTTCACTTCAGTAACATTTTCGGGGTGTTTGTCGGCGATTGATAAACCCGTGGCTACCAGCCACTGATCACTTGAAAAATCGGCAGGGATAGGTTTTACCCGGATTGGTTTTTCATCCGTGGATAGTGTCCTTTCGACTCCCTTAAACTGACCTTCCGGTGGTGACTGCACAGTAAGATTCAAGGAGGGAAAAGTTATGTCTCCGCTGCGGTGGGGAAATACATGGTAGATCAGTTGCACCCCTGCGTATGTCTTTCCATTATCCTGAATGCTGGTGCTTACCGGCCTGAAATAAACGGTGAATGCCCCTTCAACCTGGATATTTCCGGGATCAATACCAGTAGTGAACCAGGTGGAAGTATAAACTTCAATGGTTACCTGCACAGGTTGTCCCAAATAAACGGAGGACCGATTCAGGGAGACATTACTCCATATTCGCTGGCCGTAGCCGTTCACTGAAAAAATCATCAGCCATAAGGTTACCAGGCAGGGAAGGCTGTATCTCATTTTATTCATTTTTAATTCCTCCCCTTCTTTTTTTCAATTGATACTCAAATTTTCTCTTTAGAAACAACGAAGGGTCATCGTCCACCTTTTGCATCAGTATCTTGGAGCTGTTTTGCTGGATCGAAGCACTCACGTCATCGGGTAGTTCATCCAATTCTTTGCCTTTGCGAATATCCGTAGATACCGTCTCCTCTTTTCGCTGTTTTTGCATATCCTCCTTGGTGGCTTCCTGCCCTCCACCCCCCAGGTCTTCCATATCCTTGTTCTGAACATTTTGTGCCTGTCCGTTGGCATCGTCATCGGACTGTTCCTCGGCATCATCCAGGTTTACCTGGTCCTGTCCCTGAATGATTTGGTTGATCTTTTCCCGGTTGTCCGCCGCCTGTTTTAGATCAGGGTCCAT
Organism: Bacteroidia bacterium; assembly: GCA_030430675.1. GTDB lineage: Bacteria > Bacteroidota > Bacteroidia > Cytophagales > Cyclobacteriaceae > SZUA-3. The sequence goes on from JAUIKU010000230.1 coordinate 4,516, forward strand.
TTCTACCGCCTGGTTAAACGCAATCTGTGCAGCACGCAGGTCGCCCAACTGGGCAAATGCCAGCCCTTTATTGTAGGCGGCAATGGCAGTGGTATCCCGGCCAAAAGCCTCTGCTGCCTGCCGGTAGTTACCGGCTTTGTAAAAAGCGACACCCTGTCTCAGAGGATCATTGTATGTTTCAGCCGCTTGTTGGTACTGACCCTGGTCGCTTAATTTTTGACCCTGGTAATCTCTGGTGTACCAAAGATCCTGGAAGGTTTCTATTTGGTTACAGGAGCTAAAAACCACCAACAAACACAAAAGGACCCATCCTCGCTGGAACCACAAGAGGAATACCACTGCAAATGGTATCACCAGTATCCACCCGGCATCCTGCCATTCATCCTTTTTTTCTTCCGGAGATTCGGTGAATTCCAGGTTTTTGCTGATCACTCCGGCCATGTGCTCCACATCACTTTTATCCAGGGTAAGCTGGTATACATCCAGTTTATCCATTCCACTGGTTTCTAACAGGTTTGCATTTGGCCGGAAGGGTAATACCATTACCCGATTGTCAGAATTTTGAAGGTATTGTTGTATTTGTGGCAGTAATTCTTCCCCGGTATCATCGGTTAGTACCACCACCGTTCCCGGGGCGGTGGTTACTGACATTACCGAATCGGCCACCTGCAGGGCTTCCGTAAAGTTATTACCCGGTTCGGGCATAATGGAAGGAGTCAAACCATCCAAATGACTTCGTATGATCTCATAATCATGGGTAAGGGGAACGATGGTATGAGCGGTACCGGCGTATCCAACCAGTGCCATACGGGCCCTGGGGTCTTGTGAGATAAAGTCATTGAGTTTGAATTTTGCACGTTCCAGCCGATTGGGCTGAATGTCGTCAGATAACATACTTTCCGACATATCGAGCAGAACCACTGCCGGTGTTTCCAGTTGCTGTCCCGGAACTTCCACTTTCTTCCAGGCCGGGCCCGACAGCCCGGTGATCCCGCACACGATTCCGATTAATAGCAGGAAATACATCAGCATTTTTTTGGATTCACTGCCTTTTTGAATCATATAAGGTCGTAAGTGCGGAGCGATTATAAACTTCCATTTTACCTCCTGCCGGATGGAAGCAATACCCAAAACTGTGATCAGTAAAGCCGGAGCCAACAACCACAAAAGTTGAGGCCTTAAGAAATGAAGGGCGGTCCAGTCAATGGGAAACAGATCCTCAGGCATAACTCACCTCCTTCCGGAAAACTTTCTTTGCCAGATGGAATAACTGCATCAGTAAAATCATGGACATTAGCAATGCCAGCACGGCAGCCAGAGGGTAGTAATACAGCAGCGTTACGGGCCGGTTTTTTTTCTCCTGGTACTCAATGGGTTCCAGTTTATCCAGTTCGTCATATATCTGACCCAGCCGAACGTCATCCTTGGCTAAAAAGTACTGCCCACCAGTCATTTCAGCAATTTGGGTTAGTGTATTCTCGTCCAGATCACCTGATTTGCCATCGGGGTCCCCAATCCCGATGGTGTATATGATAACCGAATCTTTTTTGGCCAATGCTGCCGCATCCAGGGGCAAAATGTCGGTACCGGCATCCACCCCATCCGTTAACAGCAGCATCACTTTGGTTTCGATGGTATCGCGGTCAAACAACTCAATTCCTTTGGTGATGGCCTTACCGATGTGGGTCATTTGACCGGCCATTCCGACATCGGCTTCCTCCAGTAATTCACCTACAGTTCCCAGGTCGGGGGTGAAAGGCGCCTGGATATAGGCAGAAGACCCAAAAAATATCAACCCCATTCGATCCCCGTCCCTTTTTTTAATAAATTCTTTCATCACCTGTTTTACGGCATCCCATCTCCTTGCTTTCCGGCCATCAATGGCCCAATCCTGCTGGGCCATACTGAATGAGATATCCGCTGCAATCAGAAAATCTCTCACGGTCTTCACTTCATATTCCGGTTCTCCGATCAACCTGGGAGAAGACAAAGCCAGTAACACCCCTATCCAACATAAGGTCAGTACCAGCCAGCTGAAGAGGTTTCTCTTGCGGACCAGTGCGGCGGTTCGGGGTTTTTGGCCGGTATACTTAACCGCGTTGTTGAATATTGGTAGGAACAACGCGGCACTCCTCATGCGTATGCCCGGTAGCAGCCAGTATATCAACAGTGGTAAAGGCAGCAGCCAAATGACCCATGGGTAGGCAAAATCAAGGTTTTCCGGCATGACTGTTTATCCAGTTTTTTGCATTTACTAACAAACTGTGCCCTGCTTCGGCGCTTAGTGGTTGTTCCTGATAAACCGCCGCTGCAATATCTTTTTCAAGATCCAGCAGGTGAACATTCTTGCCGCTATGGTCCAGGAATTTCAACCATTCATGTCCATATAAATTTCCCGTATGTTGCCTGCCATAGGCATGCATGGCGCTCTTTTTTAGCACCGTAAGTACCTCCTGTGCGTTTGCCGGATGGGACTGGCAATACTTTAGTTGCTTCAAAGCTTCACGCCGGTAACTGTTCCGAATGTACCGTTTAAGCCAGTAGACCAGTAATATAGCCACCACTACCAGTAACAGCACCCCTGCCGCTTCCCAACCGATTGTTTCAAATGTGAAATTAACCGGTGGAGGTTCGTATAAAGCATCCAAATCGGCCTGTTGCAATTGAAGCGAGTCAGCCGGGTGGGTCTG